>CAZRLV010000470.1:0-2762 GCA_964600955.1 uncultured bacterium | reverse complement strand
CTCTCTGATCTCATCCAAGATCGAATGATCAAAACAGTCTCTGAATTCGTCGTCCCAGAGAATTTCAAAAACCGACTTGGCACTTAGGATTTCACTAATAAAGGAGTTGACGACGACCAAATCGCCATTCATGGCCGCCTGAAAAATCTTGCGAAACCCCTGAAATCCTGGATCATTTTGAACATGCTGCCATTCAAAGAAGCGGTAGATCACGTCAATCTTGCGTCCCTTAAAACAAGCGGATCGTCCCACATATTCAACTTGGTCCGGGAAAACAAAATCAACATCTGCCCCGGCTTCGCGCATTGACCTCTCAAGATATTGGTGTAGACCGGCATTCCCGGCCTCATGGGGCATTACCGGCCTGGGATGAACCAAGACAATATAGGGGTTTGACACCCCTGAGTTTTCAATCAGCTCTGCGTGCAGTAAACTCACCGTAGAATCATAATTTCCGATGTCAAGCTCAACACCCGCATCATGGAGTTCACCTCGAAAATTCTTAAACAGAGTATTTTCACGCAAGACTTTCAAAATAATGTCTGCATCAGAAATACCCCCCGGCCAGGAGACATTAAACTCATGCGCTTTAAACCCATTTTCAGACAGCACGGTATCCGGTCGAATAACTCCCGGCCCCCTACGACCCCGCAAATTGGCGCGCAAAATGGCATCAATTTCCTTATCAACTCTCAGGATTCGCTTCAAGCTTGAAGCCTTGTCATGGGCCGGTGTTGAAACAACTCCCAGAATCGAATAGAGAGCCTCTTTGACCAAAAACCCAAATCTTCGATATTTCTCGCCCAACTGCGCGGGAAGAAACAGTGGATGCATAGGTACATCGTAGTTCAGTCCTTCGCCGGAACAATTCGCGCTCATATAATGGATTTCACGTCTGACAAAATCAGGATCTGAAGCGATAGTACGCTCCAAAAATTTATTAAAAGCCTCCATTGTTTTAAATCCATGCATAAAATCCCCAGTCATTCCCATTAAACTCAAGGCCTGCAATCATGCTTCACTCACCCTTGAGTGTCAATGCTTTGATTGTCCTTGAGTTCAACTTGAAACCTTGCCGAATGGGTCCATCTGGAATAGAATTCATCACATGGTGCATCGTAGTGGGATTTCAAGTATTCTCATGTCAATATGCTGGGTGTTTCTGGCCTTTACCCACTCTTTTCAAGCTGTCTGGGCTCAAGATGACACCCACGCTCTCTCAATGCAGAAGGCGCTTGAGCTAAGAGGAGCCTTCTTTTATCATTTTGGAACCTATATCAATTGGCCCGGGCCCAAGGGTAATCTACCTTCCAGGCGCTTTTGCGTGCTTGAAAACCAGCCCCGCATGTATCCCTATCTGAAAAAATACCTCCTCAATCGCAAGAGCCAGGAGCGCCCCATCGATCTAAAACTCATCCGGGAAAATGATGAAATCAAGCATTGTCATCTGCTTTATGTAGATAGTAGCTACGCCGATCAATGGGAAAACATCTTTCCCTTTGTGGAGGGAAATCAGGTCGTAACTGTAGATGAGCGCGAAGATTTTTTATCCCGCAATGGAATGATTCGATTCTATGAGAAGAAAAACCACGAACTGCGTTTCATTATCCATCTACCTCTCTCGCGTAAAGAGAGAGTGCGCATCAGTTCACAACTTCTGCGGCTGGCTAGAATCTATCCTGAAGGGGCGCGTTAGTCCAACCTAGAACTTTAGCTTTAAGCCCATGCTTAGCTTGATCCCCTGTTCGGGTACTCCCGTTTCAGAATCCCAGATTGAAGGCACCAAAATGTCCCTGTCCAGAAGGTTTTTTACGGTAATATAAATCTCCTGATGGTCTTCAAGGCGCTTGCGCAGAGTCAGATCGGTGCGGACATAGGTAGACAGCGGCAGAGAAGTCAAGCCAGGCCCATCATGCCAGCCGTCCATCATGCGTATCCAAAGCTGTGCGCTAAGGCTTCGCCCCGGAGGGTTATACTGACAACCCAGACTCATAATTTTACGCGGAAAAGCCACGAATCTCTGCATGGTTTGGTTATCTTTGGCGTCAATATAAGAGGAATTTACATCCAGTCTGAAATCTTGATTCAGCTCAGAACTCCACTCCAGCTCAACCCCTTGAGCCTCATTATTTCCTGATTGCAGGTAGGCGGGGGGAAAACCACCGATGGAAAACGCATTCTTCCAGGAACTGTCAAAGAAACTCAGCTTCAAGCGTTTGTCGCTCCAGTGACGCATGTAAATCAGCTCATAAAGATCAATTTCTTCGGGCCTAAGATGATCTCCTCCGGCAATGCGTCCTCCCAAGGTAGAGGTGGATTCAGAAGCCGTAGGAGCACGAAATGCGTTTCCGTAAAGCAACTTCCATGCGGTTTGAGAATCAGGCTGATAAATTAATCCTGCCCGCGGGGTGGCCTGAGTCCCAAAAACAGGATAGTGGTCCAATCTTCCTCCCAAAAGCAAATGCCATTGATCCTTTAATGCTGTTTTTGTCTGCATAAATAAACTCTTGACCTCACGCGAAAATCCATCAAAAGGTTCCCGGCGAAAAATCCCGTTGAATCTCGTACCAAAAGGGGGAGGTGGGACATTTGTGAAACTACTTTCAATCTCCTGGCGGTCAAATCCGGCTCCCACAACCCAGCGGGTGCGAGATTCTCCACGTGGACGCTTCCAGGTCAAATTGATCCCGGACCGAAGATTGCGATCCCCTTGAGCCAGAGTACCTAAAGCCCCTAAGCCTTGAAACTCAAGGTTATTGGTC
>CAZRLV010000469.1:0-2764 GCA_964600955.1 uncultured bacterium | reverse complement strand
TATCGGGTTTGTAAATCAAAAACATTGAAAAATCTCTAGTTTTTGTAATTCACTGTAAGGAGCTTGATTTTAACTCGACTTCCTAGCTCATAAATCTTGACAGATGAAACCTTTTTCATAGAATTAACGTCTTTGGAGGAAAAATAATGATCCGATCTCTTAGCTTTATCACCCTGATTGCTTTAAGCATAGTCACCTGCCCCCTGGCTTTACCCACTGAAATTGAACAGCAGGTGGCAAGCTTTTGGAAGGCCGACGCACGCCATAAAGAAGTCCTCGGGCGTGTTTCAAGCTGGGCAGAAAAATATAAAACAGCACGCGTGATCTCAGCGGCCTCCTCGGAAGAGATCCAGGGGCTGATCGAAGAGATTTACGCCCTGAGGCAAGCCGTACGCGGCCTGAATCAGTTGGCACTGCCTCTCCATACTCGCATTTTAAAGATGAATCGCTTTGAAAACCTCTATGCAGAGCCGGATAACCCCACTCAGATGCGCTTAAGGCTCCAGTCCGTACGACTGGATCAAAATGAGTTGCTTTCACTTCTACTGTCAACTCTGGGCGACCTGATTATGTATGAGCAAGTGAGTTTCCTCTACCACCTTTCCCAGCACGATCGAACCTTGATTCGACGCTTGAACGAAATCGTCGTCATTGGAAAACGAGACCATTTTGACCGCTTGCAGGAAGCCTGGCTTTCGGTTTACAAGCGCAAAGAGTTTAATCGCTCTCTAGCCCTTCTCGACAATCATAAGAATATCTTGGATCGTATGGAAAAAGAGGGGTTCCTCTTCTTAAAAGCCCTGCGCAGAAGGCTTGAAACTCACATGGTGGAAGAGCTCAGAAAATCTCAGGGATTCTGGGGAAGAATCGGTCAATATTTTAAATCCGCCTATGAGCGCATTAAGAACGGATCTCGCAAAAAACTAGCCTGGATGGAGTATCATTTGTCCAAGGTTTTTGGGTTTATCGTAGGGTCTGTAAATTACCAACGTCTTCTAAAATCAGTGCCCAAAAAGGAATTAGACTACCTGGTGCGTGAAGTTTTACAACCCGGAGACATCATCGTGGAAAAAACCCGGGGAGCCATCACCGACAATATCATTCCAGGACATTACGGCCACTTGGCCATGTTTATTGGTTCACCTGAACAAATTAAATGCATCGAACTGCGCGATGGCAGTTCTCTGATTGAGCATCCAATCCTTCAATCCTACCTTCCTCAACTGGAAGAGGGCAAAACCTTGGTTGAAGCCTTGCGCCCAGGTACCCGGCTCAATAATATTCGAGAGTGGACCGTCTCAGACATTGCCATTCTTAGACCCGTCAGTTATCCAAGGGAGTATCTCGGTCACGTTTTGCTACAAGCCATTCAATATACAGATACGGCTTATGATTTTCGTTTTGACGTCAATACGATCAGCACAGCAGTTTGCTCTGAGGTTCCGTTTCATTCCTATAAAGGGCTGAATTTTCGAGTTTATGAGCGAGCCGGCAGATTCACCATCAGCCCGGATGATGTAGCTGTGCTAACAGGGCCCCCCGGAGAAAACCTTAAAAACAGGCCCTTGCAACTTGTCTATATGAACGAGAAAACCAAACGCTTGTCTCAGGCCAAAATATTCTCACGCTTCCTGAACTCCCTTAAGGCCGCAGGTAGCAAATACAATCAGGTGCCGGAAAATGACCCTTCTTATCCAGGCTTGGAAAGCAGTTGGGCCGAGTTGATTACGGCTCATACCACGTCTCGCTTCTAAGGAACGCGCAACTTTTTACCCTAAATTGCGTAGGTAATCCGTGGCCGGCCGCACTCAAAAAAAGGAGAGCCCATGATAGGATTAATTAGTTTCATTCAGATGGGTAGAGTCCTGGGTTTAACCCTTGTTTTGGGTCTTGCGGTTCCCACTGCTAAACCGCTAGAGGCCGCAATTCCCAATGGTGAAAATATGGCCTCACAACTTTGGGGCTTTGATGAACAAGGTCGCAAATTCATGCAGGATGTGTCCATCTGGCTTGAGGAAAATAAGGCCCTTGAGCAAATTCGTGGACAAAAATCAAAAGAGATCAAAGACCTGATTCGTCGCTACTACGAGTTCACCTCAGACCTGAAGCATTTCTCGGATTCTTGTCGTGACGCGGACCGCTATAACAACTCGGTTCGAAAATTTCATCTTCTCTATGATGAGGAATCCAAATCCATCTCGGATTTGCAGTTGATGCATAAACTAATCTCAACCCTGGCAGATCTTTTGATTTTTGAGAATCTGCGCTTCCAATACAAAGTTGTAGAATCCAATCCCAGCCTCCAGCAAAAGCTCAATGAGCTAGAGGTAGATGGAAAAACAGACCATTATTCGAACCTGATTAAAAACTGGCTCAGCCGCGGAGCACGCCTACGATTTTCCAAAACCTTGGACCTGCTTGACGAAAAAAAAACCCGACTTGACCAGCTCGAATCTGACGGAGAACTGTATTTAATTGCCTTGCGCGACCGACTCGACACTACTTTGGTGGAAGAAATCCGTGATTCATCCACACTCTGGGGCAGAATTCAGGGTCACTTCAAGAGATATCTGGCAAAATTTAATGTGCGTCACCGTAAGCGCTTAAACTGGACCGAATATTATATTTCCAGAGTTTTTGGAAACGCCGCCGGTAGCTTAAATATGCAAGCCCTGCTCTCATCAATTTCCAAAGAAGATCTGACCAAAATTCGAGACGAGGTTCTACTACCTGGCGATATCATCGTAGAAAAAACCGCCGGAGC
>CAZRLV010000468.1:0-2772 GCA_964600955.1 uncultured bacterium | reverse complement strand
CTCGGAAAAACGGCGTGAATACTTTATCGAGTTTCTCCTGTGGGATCCCCGGTCCTTCATCTAAAATTTCAAAACAAACTTGAGATTCTTGGTTATAGACTTTCAGAGTTACGGATCCATCGCCGGGTGAATGTTCAATGGCATTAAGCATCAGATTGTCGAGAGCCTGCTGAATACGATGGGGGTCGCAAGGTATTATGGCTGTTGTATGACTCGCTTCGAGCTGGAAACTAACTCCTTTGGAAATCCCAAGACTATTGGCACGACGCAGGGCATCCGATAAAAACAAATTCAAATCGATTTCTTCCTTGACCACTGTAAATCGACCCGACTGGATATCGCTTAGATCCAGCATGGCGTTTACCAGACCTAAAATTCTCTCTCCCTCTGCTTCCATGCTGTCTAATGCGAAACTTCGGTCTTGTTCTCCGTCTTTAGGCAGATTTCGAATCACCTGGGTTAGGCCCAGGATATTCGTCAGGGGAGTGCGGATGTCATAAGCGGCCATACCAATGAACTCATTGATGATTCGCCCGACCTTCTCAAGTTCCTTAACCAGTCTACGGTTTTTGAGATGGGTGCGTATTCTAAGCAGTAATTCCTCAGCGCCAAAGGGTTTACGAACATAATCATTGGCCCCGGCCTTGAATGCTTCGGCGATGTCATAGGCAGAGCCCTTGACCGTCAACATCAAAATGGGAACCTGCTCATACTCCTTGAGTGCCCGCAGTTGTTTACAGACCTCAATCCCGTCCATACCGGGCATAATGACATCGAGAAGAATAAGGTCCGGGTGAAATTCGCCCGCCAATGGGAGAACCTCTCGGCCCGTTCCAGCTTCAGCGGTTTCAAAGCCTTCAATCTTCATAAACTCCAGAATGCGCTTTCTGAGAGTCACAGAATCATCCACAACCATGATCCGCGATCCCTGGAGCTGTTCAAGAGTCTGATGAATCGGTTGCTCAAGCATAGGGCTATTTTACCCCGAAGAGGAATCAATGGGAAGAATCTTGAGGAAGAAGAAGAGGAACCACGAAAAACACGAAAAATGAAGAGGAAGATGGAACTAGAAGAACTATCGGAACTAGAGAACTATAGAATAAGAGAAGAGCGGGGATGCAGAAGCAGATGGGTAACTATTTTTTTCTTTTCCCCATTCCGATGATTCTGTAGTTCCGATAGTTCTATAGTTCTCTATTTTTGTCATCCTCTGGCTTGACCAGGGGATGACGGGGTGGTGGCTTTCTTCATTCTTGAATCTGTGACTGAATCCAGTCAATATAATTGTGGACTTTTGTGTAGACACCGAAGCTTTTGGGTCTGGCACAGCCGAGTCCCCAGCTTACCACTCCGATTTGCACCCAGCCTTGATCCGCTGATCTGAGCATGGGACCGCCGGAATCTCCCTGGCAGGAGTCCTTGCCACCTTCATCAAAACCTGCGCAAAGCATGTTTTCGGTGATGGATAGGTCATTGCCTGAGGGAAGGTTTTCCTCAAGGGCCGCTTGACAAATACTGGGGTGGATTAATGGCAGTTCTACCTCTTGTAAGACATCCGGGTCGTCCAGTAATCCCATTTTCCACCCACGAATATTGCCCCAGCCTATGACTATGGTGTTGCTTTGGGGTAAATCCAGACCCTCCTCAGCTGAAATCTGAACGGGGGTGAGGTCTTCAACGGCATCAGCGAGTCGGATCAGGGCAATATCATTATCCTTAGTGGAGAAGTCATAGTTCGGATGAATGATAAAACGCTCAACCTGAACACGGCGTCCTGTTTGGGGGTCGTCAAGATCATATCCACCGACATAGACATCGATGGGATTGATGGGAATCGGACCCTGGCTGGAGCCACTCACACAATGCGCCGCACTCAGCACCCAGCGGGGATGAATCAGCGAGCCTCCGCAAAACTGACCGCCTTTGACCGGGAGGCGCTTTTTTAGGATGGCGATCATGAAGGGATACTCGCCCGGATCGGCATCCCGGCCCCCCACGATGCGATTGAAAAAGGCCACCGGGGCTTCAATGGGGACATCCTGCATAGCGCGTCTATGATCGGAAAACGGAGGTGAAACCGCCAGCAGCGCCGAGGGAATCAGACAAAAAATCAAAAGGAAGCTGTATGCGAATTTTTTCATAATAGGAATGGATTCTATGGATTCCCTCAACTTTGTCAATGCCAGTTTAAATTGGGAGAAGGAACTAGAGAACTATCGGAACTATAGGAATCATCGGAATGGGAAAAGGCCACCGTTCGTCATCCTGAACTTGATTCAGGATCCGGGAGTTCTGCCACGTTAAATGCGGAGAAAGAGAAGATGGATTCCAGATCGGGGTCTGGAATGACGGGGGATGGTTCCAGGGGTCTATGGGTGGTGGTAGGGTGTCAGGCATGCCTGACCCGGATCAATGGTTGTGTTTTATCGAGTTCAGCATGTCAACATTTTGGGGTTTTCATGCACTTAAAAAAAGAGGGTTGACATATTTTGAGTTCGGGATATTATTCCGATGCGGCAAATTTTTAAGGATCACCTAAAAAATACTGGATCTTGATAGGAGAAGATTATGAAAGTGTTGGCTCAATTCGCGTTGATAATTGGTTTGGTCGTGTCTCAGCCTGCCTGGGCTCAGTCGGGTGCATCCCAGGGGGAACACGGGGTTCCTGAACTTATCTCGAAGCTCCTCTCAAGAGGGATTCCCGACGGCGCAGATTGTGACGACTCTGACGAAGAGTCTTGTCCCGGGTCCTATGGTTATCTTTCTCCTAAA
>CAZRLV010000467.1:0-2775 GCA_964600955.1 uncultured bacterium | reverse complement strand
CACGCTTGCCTTTCGATTTTGAGATATTATGACCTTATTTATAGAGGACATGGCCTGAGATCATGATGTCCTTCCAGGGGATGTCACCCTGATGGAACCAGGCCTTGGCCATGGTGTAAAAAGCCCAGGTTCGGATAATGTCATGGGCCTGGGGGCGCATTCCCATGGGGGCAAGTTGCTTTTCCAGACTGTCCTTCTCACCCCATCGGTAGTTGATTTGAGGGGTTACTGAGGATGTGTGCATGATGTTTTCATCGGGTTTTAGATTTGTGGACCCGCAGCCAGGGCAAGGCGAGGGCGCTGGAGTTTCAGAGGGGTCTACCGGAAGTTTTTTTGCATCGGCCAGAATATGTTGCTCGCAGTTTGCGCAATGCCAGACCGGAAAGGGAACACCAAAGAATCGTTGACGCGAAATACACCAATCCCATCCAAGGTTTTCAACCCAGTGGACATAGCGCTGTTTCATAAAAGCTGGATACCAGTTCATTTTATCTGCTAAATCTAGTAATTCTTGTTTATGATCCATCAATTTGATGAACCATTGTCTTGTCACCAGAAACTCAATGTCAGTTGAGCAACGTTCATGGGTGTTGACCGGATGTTGGATTTCCTCGGTTTTTTTCAGGTGGCCGGTTTCTTCGAGTCGCTCCAGAATATTCTTACGCGCTTCTTTGATTTTCTGTCCGGCGAAATCCTGGGCCAGATCAGTCATGCGGCCATAAGAAGTGATGGAGATGCGCAAGGGAAGCAGGTGTTTTTTATACCAATCAATATCGGTTTTATCTCCGAAGGTACAGCACATGACCGCCCCGGTGCCTTTTTCCATATCCGCACCTTCATCGCTGAGAATGGGAATCTCCTGTCCAAAAATAGGGACACGCGCTTTTTTTCCTACCAGATTCGTATAGCGTTTGTCTGTGGGGTGCACAAAGATGCAGACACAAGAGGGCAGAAGTTCAGGTCGGGTTGTGCCAATGATGATGTCCCCGCCATCAACAAGGGGAAAACTTAAGTCACTAAAATTGGAATCCCGGTCTTGAGACTCCAATTCGGCCTGCGCGATTGCAGTTTGACATTCCACACACCACATATTGGGTTCATCCCGATGCTCTACGAGCCCCTTTTCATAAAGATCCAGAAAGGAGCGTTGGGAGACCCTTTGGCAGAGATCCTCAATGGTGGAATAAGTCAGGTTCCAGTCGGCAGAAAATCCAAGCGAAGTCCACAGGGATTTGAATTCATCCTCAAGCTCGGCCACGGCTTCACGACAGAGTTGGTTGAATTCACTGCGTCCAAGGTTTTTGCCGCGCACCTTTTTCGTTTTCTCAACATAGCGCTCCGTAGGCAGTCCATTGTCATCAAATCCAAAGGGGTAAAAGACGTTCTTACCCTTCATGCGCTGATAGCGGGCAATGATCTCGGCCTGGGTATAGGAGTAGACATGTCCGATATGTAAAACTCCAGAAACGGTGGGAGGAGGGGTGTCCACAGAATAGATGGGTTTTTCAGACTGCGGGTCAAAATCAAAACAATGATGATCTGCCCAGAATTGTTGCCATTTGGGTTCAGACTCTTTGGGTTTGTATTTTTTAGGAAGCATTGGGTTCTCCATCCTCTTTATGCCAGAGCGCCGCATTATAAAGGGGATTCAAAAAAAGAAGCAAATATTGGGACCAGGAATCAGAGCAATAGTTTGGGAGAAGGAACTAGAAGAACTA
This sequence comes from uncultured bacterium, assembly GCA_964600955.1. Taxonomy (GTDB): domain Bacteria; phylum Muiribacteriota; class UBA6191; order UBA6191; family UBA6191; genus CAZRLV01. The sequence goes on along the minus strand of CAZRLV010000467.1, from coordinate 1,057 downwards.
TCGGAACTAAAGAACTAGAGGAATGGATGAGGAGACAGAATACAGAAGACAGAAGACAGGAGACAGAATACAGAAGACAGGAGACAGGAGAAGAGAAAGAAGATGATTCCCATCGCCATCCCACGGCTTGATCGGAGGATCCATTCAAATGGTCGAAAAAATCCTCATTCCTATGATTCCTCTGCTACCTTTACTACCTCTGATTCTTGATTCTTCTCATTGATCCAGTCGTTTGACCCAGATATTCATGTCTTCATATTGCCCGAAAATATCGCAGTTATTGATGAGTCGTCCGCTGAATTCATAGTCCAGGCGGAAAAAGGCGCAGTTCATTCCAAAGCTCTGGGCGCGAGCCAGGGTGTAGGCGGTCATGATCCCCATCTTTTTTAAGTCTTGTTCGAGTTCAATGAGTAGATGCTGCATGATGCCCTTACCTTGAGCACTGGCTACGGTAGCGCAGTCTGTCATCTCGGCATTGGAAAACTTCTTACTTACTTCGGCCGATGCGGCGGCGATGGCCTCACCATTCAGTCGGGCCATGCGATAGACCACGTTTTTTTCCATGGTGGCACTGATATAGTCCGGGTTTGTCAGCGGAGATGGGTAGGTTTCAAAAACATCGCGGTAGATTAGAATCAAATCTGGAATATCTTTTTTACCCGCCCTGGAGATCTTGATTTTGGGGTCCAGGGGCTTGGGTTTTTTCATGGGGGTTTTGTAGATCAGTTTTTCCAGGAGTTGGACTTCATCGAGGAGCTTATCGGAGTGTAGTCTTTCCGAGGTTGAAAAACGCGAGAGAATATAGGAGTCCCGGCCCTTGTTATAATATTTTAAGACTCCTTCCATGATGTATCCGTGTGTCAACCATTTCTGAAAATTATCAGGCGATGCTTTCACGAATATTTTCTCAAAATTATTGGCATCGGCCAGATAGACCAGACGTTCCAGCATGGGTATAAAATCTCCGTCCACATCGTAATCGAGAACCTTCAAACGGCGGTTGTAATAATCCAAATAGATATCAACGCGGTAGTTATCCCCCTCGATTTCAAAATCC
>CAZRLV010000466.1:0-2805 GCA_964600955.1 uncultured bacterium | reverse complement strand
AGCGTATTGATGATGCTGCTTCTTGGGCGAATCACGGGCTTGAGCGGTATTCTTTGGGGATGGATCAGTCATTTTCGTGAATTTTCCTGGCGTATGTTTTTTATTGTGGGACTGATTCTGGGGTCGCTAATTGTGCATTATGGGTTTGACTTTCCCAGACCAGACCCCAGCGACGCTGGCTGGCTTCTCATGATTTTGGGAGGCTTTCTGGTGGGCTTTGGAACCTCGCTGGGCAGCGGGTGCACAAGCGGCCACGGAGTTTGCGGGATCGGTCGTCTGTCGCTGCGGTCTTTGGTAGCAACTTTGACTTTCATGGGTTCGTGCTTTCTGACCGTTACTGTGATGCGCCATGTTCTAACAGTTGGGAGCGGATCATGACGCGCTTGATCGGGTTATTTTGCGGGACAATATTTGGTGCCGGACTCGCTATTTCAGGCATGACAAATACTCATATTGTCCTCAATTTTTTTGATGTTTTGGGTCAATGGGATCCTTCACTAGGCTTTGTGATGGGGGCCGCCGTAGGTGTATCCACCCTGGGCTTTCATTGGGTTCTCAAAAAGAAATCCCCCTGGTTTGGAGATGTTTTTCATTTACCAACCGCGACGATCATTGACAGAAAACTCATCGGCGGCGCACTGCTCTTTGGTGCAGGCTGGGGAATCTCAGGCTATTGCCCGGGGCCCGGCTTTTCTTCCCTGGTTTATCTTTATCCTGAACCTTATGCCTTTGTTACGGCCATGGCCCTTGGAATTATTGTCCATAAAAAGGAGTTTAAATGATTTTTCGACAGCTTTTTGACCAGGATACCTGGACTTACACCTACCTGATTGCAGATGAAACCTCTCGTGAGGCCGTCCTTATCGACTCCGTTTTAGAGCAGGTACCCAGGGATATGAAGCTGCTCTCCGAGCTTAATCTTGTCCTAAAACACACCCTGGATACCCATGTTCACGCAGACCATATTACGGGAGCCGGCAAGCTTCGCGAGGAGCTTGGGGCTGAGACAATTTACCCTGCGGGTTCAGGAGCGGACTGTGTGGATCGTGAAATTGCAGACGAAGAGGTCATTTTGCTTGGGAAAGTTACCATCAAAGCTCTGGCCACTCACGGACATACGGACGCCCATATGGCGTATTTAATCAATTCTGACCGCATTTTGACCGGCGATGCCCTTTTCATTCGCGGCTGTGGGCGCACGGATTTTCAAAGCGGTAATGCGGGTCAACTATATGATGGAATTTTGGAAAAAATATTCAGCCTTGACGATGCGGTTTTGATTTACCCTGGACATGACTATCAAGGTCATCTTGTCTCGACTGTGGGTGAGGAAAAGCTCCATAACCCCAGGTTTAAAAATAAGAACAGGGATGAGTTTATCAAACTCATGAACGCCTTAGATCTTCCACATCCTAAGAAAATTAAGGCAGCCGTTCCGGCAAATCAAGCCTGCGGGCAGGTTGAGTCTTGAGCCTGACCTGGGTTCTCGGGCATTTATTATCAGTTGTTTCCGGGCTGAGCCTGGGGCTTCTCGGCGGTGGCGGATCCCTTCTGATGGTTCCCATCCTGCTCTATGTCTTTGAATTGCCGCATCGCTCGGCGATCGCCCTTTCCCTGGCACTGGTGGGGCTGATGAGCCTGCCCGGTGTTTTCACCTATTGGAGGCGCAGCCAGATCCACTGGAAAGCCTTATTACTCTTTGGTCCCTTTGCCATGCTTGGAACCTATGCTGGAGCCAAGCTCACTACAGTTCTAGATCTAAGCCGCGCCTTTCAACTCAATCTTTTTTGCCTCTTTGTGGCCATCGCCGCCTGGTTTATGATCCGGCCCGACCGTCACAGTAACGATTCTCAGGTACACCCTCCCCGTGCCACGTTACTAACAGGGACTGGATTTACCGTTGGAGCATTGTCCGGGATTGTCGGCATGGGCGGTGGATTTGCGATTGTTCCAGCTTTGGTACTGCTGGCCGGGGTTCCCATGAGTTATGCCGTTGGGACATCGCTGACCGTGATTTGTCTCAAATCTGGGGCAGGATTCTTCGGCTATATCCAGGATCTGATCATCCCCTGGAATCTGGCTATCAGCCTTGGGTTTAGCGCCATGCTCGGCGTTCTTTTGGGAACCTTGATTGCCAAGAAGGTTCCAGCCCATCGACTCAAACGTGTTTTTGGGATTTTTCTTCTGATTGTAGGCAGCTTCATCTTTATTAAAGGCTAGAGATTTGGTTAAATATAAACTATGCGACTGACTCACTACGCCATTGCCACTGCGCACATCGATGCTACGCTTTATTTCTATACCCATTTTTGCGGACAACGTATTGTAAAAAGGACCGTAACCAGGGAGCTAGAATCTGCTGGCTAGCACCCTGGGACTCTGCGGGTCCCATTCTGGTGGTTATCGAGCAGTCTAATGTTGAATATGCCAGTCCAACCTCTGACAGTATGCTGCGGCATTTTGGTTTCGAACTTCACAGCCGCGAAGCCGTAAACGCGATCTATAATGAATTGATACGCCATAATATGGAGGCCACAGAACCCATGTACGTGGATGAATTCACCGGCTATATCACCATGACCCAGGACCCCGACGGACGTTGGGTAGAATTCTCACACGGCCAGGATGTGAGCCCCGGAAATTGGGATGGGTGAATTGAGGAAAGGTGTAAGAAGACAGGAGTCAGTAGAAAGATAAGAGATTTAACCACGAAAGGTAATAAATCAGGGAGCATAGGAATGGGGAAGAAAAAGAGGAAGATCGGGATAGGTAAGCCCTTGCGGGCTTTCCCCCCCACACCACCGT
>CAZRLV010000465.1:0-2816 GCA_964600955.1 uncultured bacterium | reverse complement strand
AAGACTTGATATCGCCAACATGACCGTCTACGATCTTCTGGCTTTGGGACGTTACCCCTACACCGATTGGACAGGGCGACTTAAGGACAAGGACCGCGCTATTTTGAGCGAGGTAATTGAACTGACCGATCTTGGGGAGCTTGTCCATCGTCAACTCAGCGAACTCAGCGACGGAGAGCGCCAAAAAGCCATGGTAGCCAGGGCACTGGCCCAGGAGCCTGACCTGGTTTTTCTCGACGAGCCCACAGCATTTTTAGATCTTCCCCGCAGAGTAGAGCTGATGGCAGCCCTCAGAACCCTGGCGCATACTACAAAACGCTGCTTTTTGGTTTCAACTCATGATTTAGACCTGGCCCTGCGTGCCGCCGACTATCTCTGGCTGCTTTCACCGAGCGGAGATTTCTATTCAGGTCTGCCTGAATCCCTGGTGTTAAATGGTAGTTTTTCCAGGGTTTTTTCGGGAAAGGGAGTGGTTTTCAATGATCAGTCCGGAAGCTTTGAAATTAAGCGCAGCCAATACAGAAAAATCAGCCTCAAGGGTGTTGGCAAGTCGAGATTATGGACTGCACGTGCTTTGGAGAGACAAGGCTTTGAGGTCGTAGACGAAAAGACGGATCTGGCACTTGAAATACAAACCAAAGATCAAAGCTCTGTCTGGAAACTAAAGCAAGCCAACTCCCAAAATGAATTCAACTCCCTCGAAGAGCTAATAAACTTTTTGAATTAGCTGTGCTAGATTTGGGGTTTTTTCATACAAAAATCTGATATAATGCCCATACTTTGTGTGCTTTTGGATATTTTTCACGGCAGGATTCACACTCTAAACGGTCTTGGGTGGGTTTATTTGCCCTGGTTTTTTACTTCTCAGGTTGCGGTCTGCCAAGCTCTGCGCCTCCAAAATCGGGTGCAGATGCGGGAACCGTCGCTGAAGAAACCGTGGTTTTGAATATTCAGGCACTGGATGGTCCCCTTGAGGCGGCCCGTGTGCGGCTGGTTTCTTTGCAAAAAGGAGTACTGGGTAGCCCTGTGTTCACTCAACCTGGAGGCGAAGCCCGTATTGAGCTCCCAAAATCGGTTTTTGACGGCTTGGATGATGCCGATCTTCTCTATTTCTATGTGGATTCTGTGGAAAACACACGCATTCAAACAGGGCCAAGCACTGTTTCTTCAAAACCCCTGGTTGCCGGGCAGGCAAAACTGCGCTCCTATCTTCCTCGTGTTCAGACGATCAAATCCAGGATTGAGCTTTTTAAACCCCTTGATACTGCCCCAGACATAAAATCAAGCACAACGGTTTCTCATTTTTCCAATGCGCGTGCCGTGATTTTGGAGCAACAGCTTAAAAAAGCAGGCACCATTACTGCGCCGTTGACCCCAGAATCTGTGGCCCCAATCCTGTTTACGACAGAGGTTTTAGACACGGTTTCCAATACCCTGGATACCATCGCAACCCAACTTGAAAACCCGGCCTCAGATACCGCTCGAAAATTTAGACTTCTGGCAACAGCTACCAAGGCCATTTTAGAGCGAGATATTAAAGATATTTTATTGTTTCCATCCCAGCTAGGTCTTGAAGACTCTGATGCAATCCTTTTGGAACTTGCCGAAAATGGTGCCGATGGTCAGCACGCTTTTCACCCGGTATTTGAGCTAGAGTTTGCTTCCCTGTCCGCTGAAATAAGCAAAGATTTAACGGACACTGCACTCATCGATTCCGTGGGTAGCGCTTCGGCGGTCAATGGTCTCTTAACCATTACAGATCAAGAGGTACGCGCGGCCCTTGATAATGATCTTGTCATCACAGCCGTGGACCCCAATGGACCTTCAATTACAGCCAGCACATCGGTTTCCGGTTCGGTTCATTTTCTACTGCCGACACGCCGTATGTCAGATAGCGATGAACTTCTCAGGCTGGACCCGGGGGTTCCCTCAGCCGGTGCCAGTTTCGCAGTACAGACCCTGATCGATGAAGCGCAAAGCCCGTAAAAAACCTGGAGAACTGTATGAAAAAAACCATTCTTGCCTTATTTCTGGTGCTTTTTAGCGGGTTAGTGCAAACCAGTTTTGCTACGGACCGTTTCACCTACGGTATTACCTTTACCGATGATCAGGGTGCGCCTCTGGCACTAACCCGCAGTCTGCATACGGTCACCATTAAGCTCTGGCCGGACAGTGTAGGCGGTACCAATCCGGCTTATCAGGAAACCTTTCTTAATGCAGAGGTTAAGGATGGGCTCGTAATTTTATCGGTGGGGGTTAATGGATTTCCAGCCGGTGGCTTACCGGATCTGGAAGCGAATCCTTACGTCGAGGTTTCGATTCGTATCGAAGCCGTGGATTCACTACTGACCTTAAGTCCCAGGACCCGGCTTCCATCGATCCCACTGGCCAGAAACGCTCATCAGGCATCGTTGCTTGGACCGCACTCCTCAGATTCTCTGGTTGCCCTCATCAATGCAGGAGATCATGCCAGATACACGGATATCGAAGCCGCAAACGCAGCCTATGCAGACTCGCGTATGCTTACGATAGATCAAACCTCCACCCTGAGCGCAAATCTAACTCTGAGCAATTCCACGGTCTTGATTTTATCGGCTCCAGCCGGGGCCGCTACCACCCGACTGGCTATTCGAGCCCCCGGAATTGATCTTCTTAGGCTGGATTCGCTGGGAATTGTGATGGCTCAAACCTTTGTCGGCGATGGCAGCCTTTTAGGGGATGTCTTGCATCTTTCGGACACCCAAACCATTAGCGGCACCAAGACCTTCTCGGCCCTGAATACGCAATTCGATTTTCAGGTCAGTGCGGGGGTCTTT
>CAZRLV010000464.1:0-2836 GCA_964600955.1 uncultured bacterium | reverse complement strand
AGAACTATAGAATAAGAAAAGAGCGGAGAGGTGGAAGCAGAAGATGGCGACTATTTTTTCCTCTCCCCACTCCGATGATTCCTTTAGTTCCGATAGTTCTGTAGTTCCTTCTCCCCTACTCCTCCCTCTCCTTCCTGGCAATATTTGCCAGGACTCCGTTGATGAAGCGCGTTGAGTCCGGGGTTGCATACTCTTCTGCCAGGGAGACGGCTTCGTTCAGGATTACCTCTGAAGGCGTGGCTGGGCAATGTTTTAGCTCAAATACAGCGATTCTAAGAATGGTTTTTTCGACATTGCCCAGCCTTTCAAAAGGCCAGGTATCAAGCGAGGCCGTAATTTCCTCATCCAGTGTTTCTTGATGGTTGAGGACTCCCTCAATCAGTTCACGGGCAAACTCTTTGACGGCTTTTCCGGGCTTGCGTTCCTCAAAAAGATAATCCAGAGAATCCCAGACATCGCTACCGTGTAAAAGGTGAGGAAAAAGGGCTAGGAGGGCATATTCTCGGGCTTTGCTTCTTCGATTGGCCATGTTTTGGAGTCTCCTACCTTGAGCCTTGGCTTAGGGGTTCCTTACAAAATTCGGGTAAAGTCCCGGTAAACTGTTCAATTCGACCCCATTCTTCAGTATAATACGCCTGATTTCAGCCCTCGCAATTCAGACTCGAACTATACCAGAGGCCTCCTTTCTTGTGCTAAAAAGATTCCTAGTTTGCTTGAACCTGACCCTGATTAGCTCGCTTTCTGCTGAGAGTCAGGTAGAGTTCGCCCCTGAAATGGGCTCGCAAAAACCTCGGTTTTCTCTGGCGCGAAAATACCTTTCCACCGGAAAATATGAAAAGACCGTGCAAGTTTTAAGAGAAATTCTGGCAATGGGTAAAACCGGGGTCGCCGATGAACAAAGGGCAACCTACCTTTTAGGCAAAACCTTTCTTCTCCAGGGACAGACTCAACTGGCCCGTGTCAGTTTTGAGCATCTCAATAAAACCTGGCCCGCAAACCCCTATCAAAGTCAGGCAGATTTCCTGGTCATCGAAGAGGGGCTGTCTCAGATGACCAGCCCTGCTAATTTTCGTGAGAATATGCAAAAAGTTCTGGATTTTCAGCCCTTTAATCTGGATCTCAGTTTTTTTCAGTATTTCTCAGGGTTTACTCGTGGTTATAACTTCTCGGATTATGGCCCCACTTTGACACGGCTGAAGCCATATTTTAATTCCGCCGATCTGGATTTGAGGGCAAGGGCTCATTTGATCCATGGCTTGATTCAGGTTTTTGATTTTCACAATCCAAAAGAGGGGGTTTCTGCACTGGTTCTGGCCCAGGAGTCCAGCAACCGTTTTTTGGCACATCAGGCAGCCTTTGCTCTTTTGCTTGAAGAGTGTTCCAGGAATCTACATCTCCCAAAGAAGCTGGAAGAGCGGATTCCAGCCGACTTTGCACAAACCACACCGGGTTTGTTCTCGAAATTTCTTTACGGACTCATTCTGGCTTATGTGCATGGGGACTTTAAAACTGCCATGCATGAGTTCAGGCAGGTTCAACGCTCCGGTTCCCCGGTCTTCGTTGAGAGCTTGAAAACCCATCTCAGATTGCTAAATATACTCAGCCAGCCTGTGGGAAGCGTAAAACTTGAAATGGAAAAAGCCCGCATCTATGGCACACATTCTTCCATTTTTGAAGCACTGAAAATTTACAAGGCCTTGCTGGGGCGCAGACTAAACCCTGGTCTGCGGGGAAAAGTTCACTACCTGATGGCCCGGCTTTACCAGGATGACCTCAAGGACCCTGCCAGTTCCTCCAGACATTTGAAAAAAGCGCGGGGTTTTAAGCTTCCCCCTGAATTCGTTGAGGAAATCGAGTGGCGCGAAGTCAAAAACCTGCGTGGTAGGGCTCGCGAGGAACAGATCCTGGAAATCGCGGGATCGAATCTACCCTATACTGAAGCGGCCATTCTCAGGCAGTTTCGTGAAAAGGCCATCAACCCGGCCTTTTTGGACAAATATTACCAGTCTCTCTTGGATTTGGACCTGGACCCGTCGGCACAAATGCATTACCTAGAGCAATTGGTCCAAATAGCTCAGGATCATCACCAGTTCCTGAAGGCTCGTTATTTTTTGATGAAGATGGCGCGTTTTGATCTTGAGGCCGCCAGAGAGTTGTTGAAAGAGAGCGCCCTCAAGGAAAAGCTTTATCAATCGCGCCTGGGCGCCCCCGTTTCTTTGGAGCCGGAACGATTTCAGTACCTGCAAGGACGCTATCGCTATCTCCTGGGCAAGAAGGACGAGGGGCGCAAAGTGCTGGAGTCCATCGTCAAAAGACAAAGCTTGTTTGCCCAAAAAGCAAAATTTGAGCTACTCACCTATGATTTGGGAACGACCCCCTACAAGAGCGAACATGTTTTTGAACTTACGGATTGGGTGCAAAAAGACCCGGACCCTGAAACCAGAAAGTCTGCCTTGAATCTGCTCTTGGGTCATTTTGGGGCTCTTTTTCGAGACTTTGAACATCTGGAAAACAATGAGAAACAAACCCTTCTCTCCGCAAGCCTCGATCCGTATTTGGAGATTCTGAAACTTGCAGAGGAAGCCCTGGCAGAGCGTCAGCAAGACCTTTCCCTGACCCGTTTGGAGCTTTTGTTTAAGACTTCAAGTATTCAAGCGGCCAAGGCCCTTCTTGAAGAACTGCATCAATCGCAAAATCCCTCCCTGGCGCATCGGGCCAATCTCTTGGCCCTCGAATATGAAAAACAATTTAAGAGGGCGGCGGCTCAGAGCCTGGATCTTGCCCTGAGCTTCCAAGAAACTTCCCCAGAGTACTTATTTTGGTTCAAAAAGAGTTT
>CAZRLV010000463.1:0-2855 GCA_964600955.1 uncultured bacterium | reverse complement strand
CGATAGGTGGCTTCGATGGAATCTACAACTGAAAAAGCCGGGGGTTCCAGAATTCTGGGGATAGCCAACCCATGATCCACCAGCTGGAACACCCGCTGAATGACCGCTTGATTATCGGCCTGATCGCGTGCGCGTAGCTCAAGCTCAAAAAATTGATTTCTCAATGTTCCCTGAAAACCTATAAAAGTCGTGAATTGAAAACGAGCCTGAGCTGAGAGGGTCGGAAATTGCGGAGGGTCTATTTTTTCCAGGCCTTCAAGAGTCGTAGTGGATATAAAACTCGACCCACGAGCACCCAGTTCTTGATCAAAATGAAACACCTCAAGCTCCAAAGTGGTTTTTGCACTAAAAGCAGTGCCAGAGGTGAAAAAATGACAGGGTCCCTCATCTCCTAAAACCCCGTTTAAATCCAGAGTAAAACCTGCTGTGGAGCCTATCAGCTCGCCATCGCTAAGATCATTCAATTCTATGCTGGGCGCTACAGTGTCATAAAAGAAAATCGAAGAAGCCCCCGCCTGATTTCCCACTGAGTCTAAAACTGAGGCGTCCAGACGATATCTACCATCCCCACTTCCCTCCAGACCCAGCCCTGTGATTGCCCCCTGTGCTCCAGGCAGAAAAACGATTTTGCGGGTGGTTAGTGTGCTATTACCAGACTCAGAAATGATGCGGGCTTCCCCCTGGATTAAACCGGGCTCACGGAAAACAGATTTTCCCACCACTTCCTCAAGAGCGAGTAAAAGGCTTGAATCAGGGGCAATTCCCGCACCCGAAATAGCGAGATCATCTCTTCCGGGAGGATCTCTGACAATAACACCGAAATTAGAGCGACCTGGACCTATACATGCCCCAGATTGCGGAATAAAGCCCGAGATTTCAGGCTCTTTGGAATCTAAAAGAAATTCGTGCTCTTTTTGAATGGAGTTTCCAGCCAGGTCAAAGGCTTCGATCTCAATGCGATAAGTCCCATCAGAAAGCCCATCAAGCTCCACAGGGTTTTGCAAAACTCGGCGCAGTTGATCCGGAGGAGAAAAAACAGGGGGCTGCAAGTTAATCTCAGAACCAGTGGGAGAAAAAAGCTTAAAACTTGAGCGTTGAAAATCCGCGTCGAGTCGCTCTAGACGCAACTGAATGAATTGCGAAGCCGCGCTTACCGGAAGGGAGGAAACCACAGCTCCATGCAGAGGAGTTGTGATCAAAAGAGGCTCGGACACTGGGGTCTGATCAAAAACAAAGCTGGAATAAAATCGGTGCCTATTTCCGACTTTGTCGACAGCATCCAAGGCCATACGGTAAACCCCATCCACCAGAGTTTCATTCAATTTTTCCGAGAGGTCAAACCCGCTGACCGGCCCCAGGGCTACGGATGAGACCTGATGATCTGGATTCTGGGACAGGGGGCCAAAAACCAGGAGTTCTGAGCTGGCCGTATCCACACCCGCACGGGCCAGACTGCCATTACTCTCCAAAAAATCATTCATCAAGGCCGATGCTGTCAGGAATTGAACTCTCTCACGCGAACCAAGATCGGGTAAAAAGCCCGGAGCGATCTCGCGAATTTGAAAACCTGGGGCCGTGGTGACGAGGTTAGGAGGCAGGGAATCCACCTGCACAACAGTCGTAATCAAAAGCGGAGTCACTGAATTTGAGAAAAGATCACGACCCCCTTCCACGAAAGCGCGCACTGGGCCATCAAAACGGCCCACCTGGGAGATCGGTGCATAGCGGTAATCAAATACCGTCGAACCTCTAAGCGCGTCCACCGAGGACAAAAGTCTGGCCGTTTTTGACTCGGCTCCAAACTGCTCCAGAGAGAGAGTGGGGGCTTCAAGCATGGGAATCAGGGTATGCAGTCGCAAGGTCATCTCCTCAAGCCCTATGAATAAGGTTGAGAGCTGAGCGGGCGGCAAACTGACCGGCGGAAAAACCTGGATATCATTACCACTGCCACGAAAATCAATCAGGGTCAAAGACTCCGGCGGAGCTCCATGGGGAAGGTAGTAGACCTCAATCGGGTGACTGGATTTTTCAGGGTCTGTATTTGTGAATTGATCAATGACCTGAACATAGATCGTAGTCGCCACCGTAAAGCCCGCAGGAATATTTCCCACAAAGACATCGAGGTCAAAACTCCCGTCATCCCTGGCGGTAACAAGATCAAAATGCGCCACGGTATTTGAGTTTGGAAAGCTGGAAAAAATTGAATCGATGAGTGGAATTGACCCGGGTTCTGTTGCTGGAATCAGGGGAATCAGATCTCCGGTGGAAAACGCGGATGGATCTTCAGGGGGGGTCAAAATTGCAAGAGTAGAGCGTAATAGGCTTCCATCTTCCAGTGAAACTACTCTGGAGTCCCTGGCAGATAAGCTCCCGCTCAGGTAAAAACGGTCTGTAGCGGTATAGACTCGAGGTATAGAATCACTCGGCAGTTTTTGAGGAATGCGAATTCTTGGGGGATCTGGAGCACTCACATCACGATAGACATTTACCGAACGACTGGGACCAGGACTTCCGAGACTGTCAAACCCCTGAAAACTGAGGGTTTCACGCACGCCCTCCAGCAAACCTTCAATATTGAGATCAACGCTAAAATCAGAGCTGGGATTTCCAGGAGAATCCAGATGAACCGTGGTCACAGGAATATGAGCGGAACTGACCTCTACACGATCTACGAGATTCAAATGATCGGCAACCGCCCCTTCGATATGTAAAAGGTTTTGATCGCCTGGGTCCGGTGTCAGCGGCACAGCCCCTCCGGCCCCAAAATCAACTGTAATCTCAGGCGAAAGCATGGATAGGAGATAGATGTCATCATCCGCTCCCGTAAAATTGGGTACGGGATAATTATTGTCTGG
>CAZRLV010000462.1:0-2867 GCA_964600955.1 uncultured bacterium | reverse complement strand
CTGGGATGAACTGCGCGACGAAACCGGAGAGATCAAACGCAAAGCCATCAACAAAGGCTCGAAGATCATCAAGAAAAAGGACCGACCCGCAGAGTCAGAACCGCAGGATTCCCAAATCAGGTTGGAACTCGATCTGGCACCAGAAAACCAGGAACCTACCGAGGTGAGTCCTGTCCCAGATGAAAAACCCAGAGTCAATGCACTGGATTCAGACAAATCACTCCGTTTAATCATAGGCATGGTTGTTTTTGCCGCTGTGGGGTTGGTGCTTTGGATCGGTTTCACTGATTCTGAAAAGGTCCCACGCCTTTCAAACCCCAAAATAGCAAAGGTTCCCCCTCAGAAACCAGATAAGCCCAGCCCACCACAACCGAAATTTGCCAGTAATGCTGAAGGAATACAGATAGAGGCCATGAGAGGGGAGATATCCAGCCGAAAAGACCCGCTAGAACCCTGGAAACCCCTGAACCCGGCCACAGCTCTACCCGCCTCAGTCCAACTTCGTACGGGCGAAGGGTCCCTGGGCCTAGAGGACAAAAACCGAAATCTGGGCCTCTTCATTTTGTCTGGCTCAGAGATACATATTCAGGGGTATTTAAAGAAAACCCAGGATTCCGAGGAGGTTCTAAATTTGAGCCTCGATGACGGAAGCTTTGAATTCAACAGCTTCAAGTCCAAAACCCTCCTAAGAATCGAGTTAACCGGGGAAATTCTGACCTGCCGTTCCGCCCATTTTAAAATCATCTCCAGACGCGGAAAAACCCGCTACAAGGTGAAAAAAGGCGCATTAAAGCTGGAGTTTAAAGACGGAAAAAAACCAATTCTATTTCCCAAGCAATCCCTCGAAGTAGTCCACGGAAAACCCGGAAAAAAACAACGCTTCAACCCAGGCACCGAAGACTGGAAAATCCGTTGACAGGACCGAACCCGACCCCTATAATGCGAAAATTCGCGCGCCGTTAGCTCAGTTGGTAGAGCACCTGACTTTTAATCAGGGTGTCATTGGTTCGAGCCCAATACGGCGTACTGCTAAAACCCCGCTCTAGTAGCGGGGTTTCGCTATATCCGGAGGTAATAAATGTTGCCTGTCCTTGTTTTTCCCCCGTTTTTTAGTAGTTTCTAGGGTAGGGTAAGAGTACCTTCACATGGTGGAGCCAGCGTCGTACCTTGGAGGGAGTTGCTTAAGTCTGCACTCCCAAGTTAGAATTGGATTGTGATTCAAAAAACTGTTTCCAAAGGGAAATTGCAAGATCTTGATTCAGCTGGGCAAAACCTAGCTTATTGGTTGTCGCGACCCTCTGGCGAGAGAATTGTAGCGGTCGAGACCTTGAGAAGACAGCGACATGGATGTACAGAGCGACTTCAGAGAATTGTTAGAGTTATTCAACAAACATAAAGTTGAGTATCTTATTATTGGAGCCTATGCTCTCGCTCATCATGGGGTTCCCCGCTATACAGGCGATCTTGACCTACTGGTTAAACCCAGCACGCAAAACGCCACCAAAATTCTAACAGCTCTCCATGACTTTGGGTTTGGTTCTCTAGATTTGAAGGAAGAGGATTTTTCAATTGAGGGTCAAATCGTACAGCTTGGTTTACCTCCGGTTAGAGTTGATTTGATCACCTCATTAACAGGTGTTTCCTGGGAGGATACTCTAGAAGGACGAGAAGCGGGTGATTATGGTGGGGTCGATGTGTACTTTTTGGGTAAAATGGCTTTAACTGCTAATAAGAGGTCTGTAGGCAGGCTGCAAGATCTTGCCGACTTAGAGGCACTCAATGCACTCAAGTCTAAATAATAGGATTAGTATCTTATCTCGTATCAAAGAAGCTTTGCCTGTCTGCGTTTTCCGTTTTCCCTTTACCCGTATCTCCCGACAGCTTTCAAAACGTCTTCCCGGATAGTATCTCTGAGTTCCTGGGGTAAACAAATGGATTCATTAAGAATTAGGGTCCACGATACCTGACACTCTGCTATGGCATTTTGGACAAGTTTTGGGGTGGCAGGCTCGACAAAAAGGTTTGGAGCATTGAGCACATTTTGCATGTGCTGCTGGAGCAACCAAATGCAACGTCTTGTCACAAACCATGCGTACCGGGCCTGAAGAAAAACTGGCTTCGCAGACTTGGTACTCTAATTTGCGAGCCACGGGATTCCAGTCTAGAAAGATGGCTCGTTCACCTTTGCGACGTTTGATGAGTAGATTGAAACGGTATACCGGTACGGTTAGAGTGAGGCTCTGAATCCATTCTATGCGGACTGTCATGGCGTATTTATGTTGTAGATCCCTCACCTTGGCCTGATATTCCCGTGCGATGGTTGTCAGTTTTTTTTCATACTGTAGGTTGATTTCCTTTTTGTCTTCTGGCTCGGCTCTTCTTAAGGCGGTGGTCAGGCGTTTTCCCGCCTCTGCACCCAAGTCTGAATGATAATCACGCAAACGCTTGAGGTCCCGTTCCTGACGTCTTTCTAGGCCCTGTATGAAGGGCTTCAAATGGGCTCGAACTCGCTCTGGAAGGGCGCGTTCTACCACGCTATCGACTTGCTCTTGAGGCCAGAGAGCGGGGAGGTCTATATTCTCTGGGGTAGAGGTGTCTTCCCATTGTCCATCGGTTCCATGCGTCAATTCAGGCCGCATGGGGTCGGGTATTTGGGTGAGCACTTCATCAAGTATTGCACCGTTGGCCAGATTGAATCCGATCTGAATTAAGCCTTCGCGTTTTTCGTCGGAAACAGCTGTATGGCGATACTGTAAAACCAGATAACGCGTGTAGGTAGGCTGTACATTTTGCAGGTGGTAAACGGCGTTTTCCAGTTGAAGAGTGCGTTTTAGCAGCTTTTCCGGTGATGCAGGAGGGATTGATGA
>CAZRLV010000461.1:0-2873 GCA_964600955.1 uncultured bacterium | reverse complement strand
GGGGAAATGAAAGAGGAGGAAGGTTGGATCCCCCGATCAAGTCGGAGGATGACGGTATTTTGGGCAGGATGATGCAGGTTTTTTTTTGGGGGGGGGCTGACGCGGTGGGGTTTCTTCCTTCCACTGATTTGATTTGCTCCACAATTTATATAGGACAGCCCTGAGGACAGTTACTCATGGACTGGCTACTCTGAGTAGGCGGAAACCCTGGTTGCCGTAGCGAAAATTGGGGAGGGCTCCTTCTCGGCTGGTTGTGCGGCATTTGCGGGCGTAACTATGCCAACTGCCGCCGCGTGTGACTCGGTTTGGGTTGGTCCCGGGGCCTACAGGGTCAAGCACAGTAGAGCTTTTGTAAGATGCTTCGCGGTCCAATACCCATTCAGATACGTTTCCAGACATATCATACAGTCCCCAGGCATTCGGTTTCTTTTGACCCACTAAGTTTGTCTTTCCTGCGGCATTTCCTGAAAACCAGGCATAAGAATCATCCATTTGATTCCCCCAGTAATAGGCTTTTTTGTTTTCATCCACGTTGTATTTGCCTGTAATATCACGGCCAATTGAACGTATGACTCCCATGAAATTATGGACCAGAGAGCCGCCTAATTTTTGCTTGGTAATATTGCTTTCCACTTCTCTCGCACCTGCGCTATATTCCCACTCTGCCTCTGTTGGTAAGCGGTAGCAACCCGCTGGTATGGAATTTGGGCCGTTAGATTCGACCCTAGAGGTCGTGTCTGTCACTTGGCATCCTTCGCGTTGGTTTAGCTTATTGATAAAGGTCTTTACATCGTTCCAACTAACTTGCTCCACCGGACAATTTCTACCGCAGCCTCTAAAAATTGATGGATTGTACCCCATCACATCCGTCCACTGGCCCTGAGTGACTTCAAATTTTCCTAGATAAAAGGGGCGGGTGATTTGGACCTGATGGATGGGGCCCTCGTTGGCGTCTCTGCCTGATTGAGACAACGACGAGCCCATGCTGAAACTGCCTGAAGGGATCAACACGAATTGCATGCCGATTGAATTGGTGTAAGAAGGTGAGGTTTGATTGGATCCCCCGGTCAAGCCGTAGGATGACGAATAAGAGGGGGCGTCAGAGGCTGACGGGGAAGGCGTTGTTGCCATGGCACTTGCGGGGAATGGTGGTATGCGAGTGGCGTATGATGAAGCTGGGATTGTATTTTGCAAATCAAAAACAAAATCACCTTGATCGAGGTAGCGGTCTCGAATCTTACCGTATTGAGGGTGTTGTGCACCGTTGGAATAATTGATTACCGCGTCTTTTAGATAACTACCTAGCTCGGTTCCGGTTATATATTGGTCACCGTTCAAGTCACCCCGACCTTTCAGGGCACCCACGAAAAGAGCGGCGAATTGCCCGTCATCAGGCACCGTTTCATTAGCAGAGCCTGAAGTGATAAATTGACGTACCGGTTTGCTAGTGGCATAGGTGATGGCGGCGGGGGCGGCCTTAGAAACTGCGAATAAGGCTCCTGAAAAACAACTGTCAAAAAGAAAAAGAGCATGCAGGGCGTCTAGGTCTTTTGCCCAGCCGTTTACTCGCTCTAGTTTTAAGGCTTTGAGCCTGAATCTGGCTCGGTCTGATTTGAGGGGTGCATCCCGAGGGACTAGATACCCCATGGGCTCAGAATAGGTGGGCTTTAGGGTTTCGCCATGCCCTGCGTAGTAAAATAATAGCCGGTTTTGCCTGGCTTTTTTACCTGTGCCATAGCGGCCAATGAAACCTTCGAAAGCTTGCTCCATGCCCGAGCGGTCTAAATTAAGATGGGTTTCCACCAAAAATCCGCGTGAGCGCAGAGCTTTTGCAACGGCCTTCACGTCTTTTGGCACCCCTGGAAGATCAGACCAGCCACCGGAATAATCACTATTGCCAATCACCAGGGCATAAGACCCCTCATAAAGCTGTTTCTTTTGACCCGAAGGCAAAAAAATAGAGACCCTTGAGGCCGAAAAACCCGCAACACAGAAAGCCAAAAAAATAAAAACGAGTTCTTTCGCCCTAATGGCATCCCCCCTGCGAAATCGCGAAGAATCCGTTTTTATTGGCTTTTAGGGAGGGTAATGGGATCTGAACGCTTGGGTCGTTATGGGGCAAAATCATAGGGATCAGGTTTAGACTAGAACAAGTCCATACCCCCATGGTTTTTGATTCGCTCCAATCTAAAAGAAGGGCTAACACATCTTTGGAATGAGCCGGGGGCTCCGGTGGATTTTCGGCACCGGGGCTGTAAGTATAGAGGCTCTCCAGTCTTTTCAGGTTCAATCTTAATCTTCTTGTTTCAGAATTTGCGCCAAATTTTAGATGGAGATTTGAGGCTGAGAGATGAGCTTGGAGCATGGCGGGAAGTTTTTTCTCCAGGGCGGTTTGGAGCATCCAGTTCTGATTTAGGTTGGAACTGCTTAGGACATTGACCGAAACCACTACGGTTTTTTGGCCCTTGGCCCGCCCCTGCGCACCCTCGATAGCTCTTAGTCTGGCCCGAAACGAGCTAACTGCTACCAGGGCTTTCAGATTCGCGTCCAATAGGTCATAAAACACCTCTTCATCAGCGGGTTTTTGCTTGACAACACCAACCTTGACCCCCTGAAGCAAAAAGAGTCCATCCGAACCCAGGCTATTGCTAAATTCTCGGGTCTCAAGGTTCAACCAGGATTTACCTGGAGGATGCCATATTGCCCGGGGAGGCATGGGGAGTTTTCTATTTTTAGACACGAAAAAAAGACCGTCTTCGCGCAAAATAAGCTCGATTTCTGAGGACAAACCGGCGGCCCAATTTGGATGAGCGGACTTTAGAAGACCCAAGATCTCATGGTCATCAAGATTGGTTTGATTGAGAACCTGCAAA
>CAZRLV010000460.1:0-2902 GCA_964600955.1 uncultured bacterium | reverse complement strand
CTACCAGGGGGAGCGCTGGGTAGAAAGTCCGATCCATATACATAGGGTGGTAGCGGTTGATAAGAAGGTGCTACGCAAACGGTTCCTAAGAAAATCTTTGACTCTGGCGGGCTGGATTTTGTTGTTGGGACTCATTACCCTTGTGTTTGTTGCCCTGTTTCAACTGAGCTTTCCCTTAATTTATCGGGTCCTTGGTTTTCAGGCTCTTGTCTGGGTTTTCTTATTTCTTTGCCTGAATCAGGAGTCCAATGAATATTTACATAAAAAAACATTGAGTAGGGAGCACCAAAGAGAAATCGAACTGCTTTCCAGTGAAAACTCCAAAAAACTTGATTTGCGCATGCCTCAATTGCGCTCGCTTTTACCCCTGAGTGAGGAGGCGGTCTATACCCTTGAGCAAAACTCAGAGCTACTTGTGTTTAGAGCCATTCATGAGGGGTTGTGGGGAATGAGCTTTGCGATTGAACCCAGGGCTAGAGATATGCAATGGCTCTGGTTTTTTCTGATTTTGAGCCTGGCTGTTGGTTTGATCCTCTGGTTTTCCAGGCCGTTTTCAGAGTTTTTTCGCTTTGAAGGGGAGAGGATTAAAGCTTGGATTCAAGGGCATTCCCCACCCCGCGCGAAGTCTGTCAGGTGTCAGAGTTTGCAGGATAGGGCTATTTTACAACTCAAGTCTAAAATAGATAATCTGGAAATGGTTCTTGAAGCAAGGCAAGTTCGTCGCAAAAGCTTTTCACATCCAATCCACGATTTTTTGCGCGATTACCCGGACTTAGATCCTGGCAAGCAGCCTCTTTTGATTCCTGGAGTGGGGCTTTTGATAGCTCCTCTGGAGCCTGAGTTTTTCTTGAATGCTTCCTGCCGGGATTATTTTGAGCCCCTCAATAGAATGATTGCAGAGTTGCGCTCCATCGGTTCAAGGCATCAGGCCGTATCCTTTCTAGATCAAAATTGGACTCAGGGCCTGTTTTTTTCTCAACAGCAGGGTCCGGTTCTGCGCCAACGTGCAATGGTTTGTGGATTGGAATTGATCCAAGCCCTTCAGGGCCTGACTGAGAGTCCCTTTTTGGCTGTGATTCAGGAGGGCGAGCTAAATCTATCTCTGGTACGAGCCGGTGGTCGTGAGGAATTCCTACAGGAGGGCACTCTTTTGGCCAGTTTGCAAAGTCAGTTTTCAGTTCTTTTAGAAAACTCTGTGGGTCCAGGGCTTTATATTGCAAAAGAACTGGCTTTGAAAGGGCCCTCTTTTTTTGACCTTGAAGATTTGCAGGATCTGAAAATCTCAGCTGTGCGAGGTCTCAAAGATCTTAGCCAGCATTTGGCACTATTGCATTCCGGTGACGCAGATTTGCAGCGGGGGGTACTAGATCTTATTCGTCTGGGAACTGAACCCGCTATCCTGGATGAGATTCTTGGCGGCTTTCCCGATTTTTCCTTGGAGGTTCAGCAGCAGGCTCTGGCTGTATTTGAAAACAAAATGACGGACTCGGCCGCGCGCCAAAGACTTTTGACCCTGCTTCCCGAATGGGCAAGAGATCAGCGAGTCGATGGATTACAGAAAATTTTGGAAATTTATGAGCGTTTGGCGGGGGGTCTGACACGCATAGAAGTAAACACCCTCCTGGCGTTGGGCTATCCCGAACTTGAAGATCGAATTCTCAGACTGGTATTAGAAAGATCTAATGAAGCTCTCGATTCTGGGACTCTGCAGCGGGTTTCGGGTGCAGATTCCCCAGAGATTCAAGCCCTTTTAGCCCTGGAGGAATTTTTGCAGCGAGGGACGACAGCCAGTTTGGACAAGGTCTTGTCCATTTTAGAGGCCGCAGACTCAAGAGAAAAACATCAAATTCTAAAAGATTTTCAAAACCTGGACTCAAGCCTAAAAACCTCAAGTCAACAAAGGAAGATTCTCGGGCAGTGGACCTCAAGTCAGGCGGGACGTTTGCGTGTGCTATTTAGAAATTGTCTACGAGATCAGGATTCAGCCCTGGTATTGACGGCCCTGCAAAACATAGCCTTTTTGCGACCACAGGGATTTACAGAGGAACTCATTCAAGAATTTCAAAAATGCCCAATTCCTGAAATTCGCTCCCAATGTATAAAAACCCTAAAAGACCTTGGAGCCGACACCTTCCTAATGACAGCGTTGATTTAGGAATCAGAAGATTCGTGGCTTTTATCTTGAAATTGACTGGCTTTTTGCGTAACCTGTCAGGCTTTTTTGGTGTCTACTATAATAGGATTAGAATCTCGCCTTTTTCATGGGTGGGTCAAGTGAGGGATGAATGAAACGCAAAGAGATGGAGAAAAAACTGGCCAAGGCCATTGAGTTGAGCGAAAAGGGAGAAAATGAAGAGGCCAGGAGTGCTTTTGAAGCTCTTTTGGAAGCTTCCCCCAAAAATCCTCAGGTCCTCTATAACGGCGCAATTTTCTTTTCGAAATATTCTGAGCATATTCGGTCTTGTGAATTGTTTTCCCGGGGTTGTGAGGTCACGGGTAAGAATCACCAATGGTTGGTTCGTCTGGCACTTGAGGAGTTTCATGTAGGTGGTGGTGAAGTCTTTGAATCCGATTTTTTGGCTCATGATCCCCTCTATTTAAAGAGGGCCCTCAAGCATATTGATCAGGCTTTGGACCTTTCCAGCGGAGATCAGGAAGCCTTAAATTTGAAGGAACGCATCGCAAACAGAATCTCGCATAATCGTTTGGCCTTCAGGTTCTGTGACGGAGATCTTGAATATTGCCGCAAAACCATAGGTCGAAAACGTGAGTTGACCAATCTTGATGAGCGCGTAATGGGTTTTTTGAATCTGCTTGACTCTGGGGAGTATGAGGCGGTGCCCGGCCAATTTGAGGTGGTAATGCGTTCGGATCTTCCCACGGAGAGTAGCGGGGGATTTTT
>CAZRLV010000459.1:0-2904 GCA_964600955.1 uncultured bacterium | reverse complement strand
ACTGCCGCTAGTTCTCTAGTTCCTTCCTAAATGGTCTGCAAATAACATACCCCGGTGATGGCCGCTATTATGGCCATTACCAGGGGGCCGGGTTTGTAGAGCTTTGCGATCAGGGTGGCGCTTAGTGCTCCGCCCATGAAGATGGCGATTTGGTTGGTTTGGATGTCTGGCGGGAGGTTGGGTAGGGCGTAGTAGGTGGCTGTTGTCCCGGCGATTAGCCCTAGAATTATCATCAGGGCTTTCCAGGCGCCTTTGAGGAAAATCCAGGTTAGCAGGATGGCGAAGAGAATGGCTGCTATGAGTATGGCGGTGCCTTCTGGGGTTTTGGTGGTGTTTTCAAAGGTGGTTATGATTGGGTCGATCATTTTTTTCTCCTTGCTTTTTTCTTCGCTCTTTTTGTTCTTGTTTTTCTTTTAATGAATCTGGCCATGGTCGATAAGGCTCTGAATCCTCGTTTTACGGTGCTTGCCGCTATGTTTGAACCTATGCGGGTCACTTGGCCCGCTGAGGTTCCCCCCACAAAACCGACGGCGGTTCCCAGGAAGGCTCCTGTTGTTTTAATGGCACCAGAGGCTAAATTGCCTGTGCCGGCCAGGAGGTTAGAGGCTACCGAGGTGTCTGGCGGCTCAAAGCGAAATACTACTTTTTCACTGTAGTTGCTTGCCTTGGATTTGGGGATGCCCAGGAGTTGCCAGACGGTCCAGGTTAAATCAATGCCGGCTCCATTCTTGACCGGCCTTCCGCCCCGGTTCCATTGGCGCTTCTTTTTCTTGAACTGTTCTTCTGCCCTTGGCCGCCGGTTGGCTTGCCAATAGGCGTCATCGGTGTTCCAGGGGCCTACATCACGGATTTTTACTCGTACCCACTTGTCTGTGCCCTCGCGTTTGATCCAGACGGTCTTACCCAGGGCGTTTTTATGAGGTAGAGCCGCCGCAATGGTATTGCGACGCATCATCTCTCCATTAGCCATGCGCATGCGCTTTCCGTCACCGGGCGGCCCAAAAGTGGTGGCCCAGACCGCAAAGGACTGTGCCTGCGCAGTCGCGACCCAGGCCAGTGCGCAAAGTATTGTGATTAAAATGATTTGTTTTCGTGGTGTCATTTTCAACTCCTTAATCTATTGAGTGCAGGAGTAGCAACGCAAGGACTTTGCCAAGAATTACGCTCATGGCTTATTTCGGGTGAAATCTGCGTTATATAAGGATTTTTCGATTGATTTCTGATGGGGTTACACAGGATTTGACTAATGTAAACTATGTAAAGATATAGAAATATATATTTCGGGTCCGGGGTTTGTTTATTCATGAGATTGTCCATCTAGAGTTTGAAGAGAATCTACTCGGTGAACAGCAGTTACAGTTGGTCTATGTTCCTGAAAAGGGGGGCGCGGTAACGGTTTACCTGGGGTTTTACCTCAGCGAGGACCACTTTAATTTGTTACGCCTGCATTTTGAGAGTTGGTTTGATCTGCCATAAAGAAATGATTTTTGCTAAGATACAAGACAAGATGCGAATTTTGATTCTGGTTTTGATCTCGGTTTTAATTTCTTGTGCTTTGTCTGTGAATCACGCCGCTGGCATTTATGGCATGTCGGTGCGGGATGCTTCGGGTTCTGCGGTGCTTTCCTACGGGGGGTCTTATGCTCTGGTAATTGGTATCAGTGAGTATGAAGACAAGCATTGGCCGGACTTGCCCGGGGTTATCGATGATGTCAATGAGATCGCTTATGCTCTGCAAGAGCATGATTTTAAAGTCCGTAAGGTTTTAAATCCCAGGCTGGAGGAACTTGAGCAGGCTTACTCAAAATTTATACTCGATTACGGTCAAGATGAGAAAAACCGGCTCTTATTTTGGTATGCGGGCCATGGTTATTCATATAAGCCCCGTTGGGGCAATGACTTCCTGGGCTTTTTAGTGGGAAGTGACGCCTCAGCCCCAGAGGCTTCCATGAGTCGATTTAAGGCCAAGGCTTTAAGCATGGTGCGTATGGAAGAATACGCTATGAATATCGCGGCAAAGCATGCCATTTTTCTTTTTGATAGTTGTTTCTCAGGGGCTTTATTTAATCTACTCAATCGCGCGGTACCCGAACATATCTCGGTCAAGACCGGCTCACCGGTGCGTCAATTCATCACGGCGGGCAAAGAAAACGAAACCGTCCCCGACAAGAGCATTTTTAAGCACCAGTTTCTAGCGGCTCTTTCTGGACGGGCGGATGGCAACAAGGACGGGTATCTCACAGGTACAGAACTGGGTATGTTCTTGCAAGATCAGGTGATTAACTACTCCAAAGGTTCGCAACACCCACAGTATGGCAAAATCAAAAACCCGTATCTTGACCAGGGTGATTTTGTGTTTAAGCTGCCCGGTTCACGATTGATACCGCAGAAGAAGGCGCAGGCAACCCAGGCCGCAAATCCACTCCCCGCCGTGGATTACGGTGCTTTTTACGCCAAGCTTTCTGATTTGGAAGCTCAAGTATATCAGGCCAAAACCCAGTACAACCGCGCCAAGCTAGAGTCAGCCCAAAGCGCATATAATCAGCTACGTGGTTTAGCAGGCGCCGACCCGACTGAATTAGCCCGTGTGGGTGAAAACCTAAAGGGAGCTTTTGGGGAACTTTATAAATATGAGCGGGAAGAGCGTGAGCGAGCCAGACAAGCCCTTCAAAAACGGCAAAAGCAGGCCAAGATCAACGCTCTTTTAAAAAAGGTGCGCAAGATCCCATCAAGCAAGTTTAAGGAGAACCTAGAAGGCTATAAGGCTCTTTTAAAACTAGACCCAACCAACCAGAGATTCAAGAACAAGGTAGCATATTACCAAAAGAAATTAGAGCAATCCCAATATCCCCCGTCAACCTCCAACCCCTCTCACTCGTCATCCCACGGCGCCCCCTCCCCGTA
>CAZRLV010000458.1:0-2905 GCA_964600955.1 uncultured bacterium | reverse complement strand
ATTTTGAAAATTTCTCGCTCTGGAATTTTTGGAGGAAATAGTCGAATCTCCCCGTGCTGAAGAACATTCCTTCTCAGTCGTCTTTGGGCAGAGCCTACGAGCTTAGCGCCGGTTGCAGTTAAAATGGATTCCACTTCGTGCTCTTGAAAGCAGACAGGATTGGAAAGGCAGGAACCCATAGGCCCGGAAGCCAAGCGTAGCTCCCTGTCCCAGGTTTGCAGGGCTTCTAATATCGGCCCGCACAAGACCCTATAGGAATCAGCGATCGATGAGGGCAGGTAGGACTTAGGAGCTACAATTGAGTAAGTCAGACTGTTCTGATGCAAAACGGACTTGCCCCCGGTACTACGAAAACTCACCTCAAGATCATGCTTCATTATCCCAGACGGGTGTAGGCAATCCTCAGGGGTTTGACGAAAGCCCAGAGTTACTGCCGGCCTTGAGAAAGAATAAAGCCTGAGAACCGGCTCATCGAGTTCTGTCGCACTTAATACAGCGTCAAGAGCCATCTGAACTGAGGCACTGGCCTCCTCAAAAGGCTCATGGAACAGGTACATGCCCTAGTCACAAGTCTCAAGGAATTCCTGGTATTCGGAATAATCCATGAGTTTTTCCCAATCTTCGGGGCTATCTGGCTTGATTTCAAAAAGCCAACCCTGAACATAGGGATCCTCATTCACCATTTGGGGACTATCCTCCACGTCAGAATTGACTGAGGATAAGACCCCTCCCATAGGAGCATAGGCGTCTGTGGCCGCTTTGACAGATTCGATGGTCACCGCAGTTTCGCCTTGTTGAACCACCTGAGGTGGGTCTGGAAACTCTACAAATACGATATCTCCCAGTTCTTGTTGGGCAAAATCAGAAATCCCGACCCTGCAAACCCCATCTTTTGGAGGCGAAACCCATTCATGATCACGGGTATATCTTAAATCACCTGGTTTCATAAATCCTTCCTAACGATCTCAAGTATCCCAGGGCATGGAAAAACCCCGGGCAAATTCTTCGATCTCAGAACGAACCTTGGCCAGAACCTCTTCATCCTTGACATGAAGCTGAACCCGGCTCATCCAATTCGCTATTTTAATCATCTCTGGCTCACGCATGCCCCGACTGGTCAGGGCGGGGGTTCCCACTCGAACCCCTGAAGTAATAAAGGGAGAACGGGTCTCCCTGGGAACGGTGTTTTTGTTGACTGTGATACCGGCAACTTCAAGAGCTTTTTCAAATTTCTTGCCTGAAATTTTCATCTCACTAAGATCAATCAGCCCTAGATGATTGTCAGTTCCGCCTGAAACCGCCCGAAAACCCTTTTCTACCAACGCCCCTACCAGAGCTTTTGCGTTTTTGACCACCTGTTGCTGGTAGGTTTTGAACGCAGGCTGCAAAGCCTCATGAAAGGCCACGGCCTTGGCGGCAATAACATGCATTAAAGGTCCACCCTGATTTCCAGGAAAAACGACTTTATTGACCCGTGTAGCCAACTCTTCGTTATTTGTGAGCACAAAACCTCCGCGCGGGCCGCGCAAGGTTTTATGGGTCGTACTGGTTACCAGATCGGCAATACCAACGGGGGACGGATGCTCACCAGCCGCCACCAGACCGGCAATATGAGCCATGTCCACTACGAGAAGTGCGCCCACCTCATCACAAACCTCACGAAATTTATCAAAGTCTATGATTCGCGGATAAGCCGTAGCACCAGCGACAATCATCTTGGGGCGAAACTCGCGTGCCTTCTCACGCAGACTCTCGTAGTCAATGCGTTCATCCTCACCGAGCCCATAAGCTGCTACGTTATAATGGCGCCCTGAAAAATTAACCGGTGATCCATGCGTGAGGTGCCCGCCTTCATTAAGGTTCATTCCCATGAAGCGATCTCCCGGCTCAAGCAAAACTTCATAAGCAGCCATATTGGCCGAAGATCCTGAGTGCGGCTGAACATTAGCAAACTCGCAATTAAACAGACTCTTCAGTCGTTCAATTGCCAGGGACTCAGCCTGATCCACAATTTCACATCCGCCGTAATAGCGTTTTCCGGGATATCCTTCTGCATATTTATTCGTCAAGACTGACCCCTGAGCCAGCATCACCTCGGCCGAGGCAAAATTCTCAGAGGCGATCAACTCCAAAGTTGAGCGCTGCCGATTTTCTTCAGCTTTCAAGATTTCAATTATTTGGCTGTCTCGCTGTGCAAACATCAATCTGCCTTTCGCTTGTAAAACGGAGTCTTAATAATTCTAGCCCGCCGAGGCCGAGAACGAATACTAATAAAAACCTCAGATCCCATACGAACCAGTCCTCTTTGGAGCAGTGCCAGAGCACAAGTCGTTCCCAGAGAAGGACAGAGGCTTCCAGAAGTCACTGACCCCAGAAGATTTTTGAGCTCAGAATCAGCAAAAACCTCAAAACCGGTACGTGGAATCCCCTTGTCCTGCATTTCAAGCCCACGCAAAATCCAGCGGGGTTTCTCAAGGTCTTGCTGCAAAAGAGCCTTTTGCCCCATAAAGGATTCACCCTCCAGATCACAAAAACGCCGCAAACCCGTATCAAGAGGTGTCACCTGATCGGTTAATTCGTTTCCATAAAGCGGTAATCGAGCTTCAAACCTTAAAGTATCACGGGCTCCAAGCCCCACAGGCTTGACCCTGGAGTCTTTAAGAAGGGTCTTGAAAACATCTGCCGCCAGAGCCTGATCAAGATAGATCTCAAATCCATCCTCTCCGGTATATCCGGTGCGTGAGACCAGTAACTCCGCCCCAGACCATGGAAAATGTCCGAAATGAAAGGGAGCAATCTCACTCAAACCCGAGCCAAGAACCGCACTCAATATCGATATTGCCTGGGGCCCCTGCAAGGCCAAAAGCGAAAGATTTGCGGATTCATTACGCACCTTTATTTTTGA
>CAZRLV010000457.1:0-2909 GCA_964600955.1 uncultured bacterium | reverse complement strand
GGGTCTATGATCCAGTATCCGGGTAGGGTTTCTGCAGAAAGAAAACCTTCTACGCACCAGGGATTGATTTAAGCAAATAGTCCCGTAGCAAGCAACCCACTAACGCGGGCCATGAAGGTTTCACCGATCTTACCACGCATAAACTCCGCTTTTTTGCGTTGATTGTACTCGCGTTCAACCTGGATCGCCCGTCGTTCGTAAAGGGACATGGATTCTCCCAGGCTTTTGAGCTTTGCCTGAGTGAGGCCGGGTGGAGTTCCCTGACGCTTTTTTTGTGAAAATGGGAAAATTTGAACCGGAAACTCAACGGACCAGGCCCCAAACAAAGCCTTGATTTGACGGTGTACAACCAAATCCGGGTAACGTCGAATGGGGGATGTGAAATGACAATAAGTTTTCATAGCCAATCCAAAATGCTCGGATTGATCCTCCTGGTAGACGGCTTTTTGCATCGAGCGCAGGACCAATGGCTGTAGAAAACTGCGCATTTCAGGAGCCATGCTCGACACCAGTTCCTGGTAGGCTTTTGGCTCCAGGCTGTTTTTCTTGGGAAAACTTAGTCCAACCGAACGAAGAATCTCTCGCAGTTCCTCACGTCTCTCTTTCTTGGGCTGAGGATGGTGCCGGTAAAGGGTCGGTAGGTGAGCGTCGTGAGAGAAACGGGCAATGGTTTCATTGGCAGCCAGCATGAAATCCTCGATGAGTAAATGAGACTCCAGTCTTTCTCCAGGTTGAATGTCCACAACCCGATGTTTTTCATCCAGGGCAATAAGCGGCTCGGGTAATTCAAAATCGATGGCTCCGGCCCGCATTCGTCGATCTCGTATGAGCCGATGCAGGTCTCTGGCCAGACGCAGTTCTTTACCCAGACTGCTCTGGGTTTTCCCATCCAGCACAGACTGAACTTCCTCATAAGTGTAGCGTCTGCGCGAATGAATTTTGGAAGGATAGCACCAGGCCTTTTTGAGTCCGCCTGATTTCGAAAACAACATTTCGCAGGTTAAGGTATACCGATCAATATCAGGTTTTAGCGAGCAAAGGTCATTACTTAGAACTTCAGGAAGCATGGGAATGACCTGGGTTGGGAAGTAGATTGAGGTTCCGCGGCGACGTGCTTCCAGGTCGAGGGGGTCTCCGCTACGGACATAGGCGCTTACGTCAGCAATATGTACATAGAGCTGAAACAGTTCGCCCTGTTTTCGAATACTGATAGCATCGTCAAAATCCTTCGCATCCGCACCATCAATGGTGAAGCTGGAGAGCCGTGTAAGATCCACCCGATTCGGGAAATCGGGTTCTGGAAACTGAGCTGTCGAAACTTTCTCAGGGAATCGACGGGCTATGTTAAAGCGAGAGACCAGGTCCTCAATGTCAAGGTCAGTGCGGCTCGAAATCTCCTCAACAACCTCAGCCCAGTAAAAATCACGAGATATCTGAGGCGTAATTTTTCCACGGTACCATTTGTTTTTTTTAAGCTCGGAAGCCGATTCTATGCGAATTGGAAGCAGGAACTCCGTGCGAGTTTGAATACTTCTTCCCTCGACTTTGAAAAGAAACTCCAGTCCGGCGCGCTTTAAAATTCGCAAAACCTTTCCTACGATTTTGTTACCTGATCGCCGCTGAATCATACGCACGCGGACTTTATCGCCTGCAAGGGCACCCAAAGAGTGCTCTGGATAGATTTTGGCAGGCTTTTCCCAGCCCTCAGGGGTGAAGGTTAGATTATTTCTACGATCGATCGCCAAAACGCCTTCAAACACCGATTCTTTCTCACGTAGTTTTTCTTTGCCGCGTTCTGGGTTGAGAAAATAGCGACTGCCTTTTAAAACCAGGAAATGTCTCCGAACCAGAGTCATCAAATATCCTTTTAGAGCTCTGCGCGTGAAGCTGTCCGTAGGTAGATTGTGTAAAATCTCCTTGAACTCAAGCCCGCTTCCGCGATGCTTGGAAAGAATGCTGAGAATGGCGATCTCGGTTCGTTTGTAATGCTTGCGTTTCTTCATGGTCAGGATGAGGGAGGCCGGGGATGACTAGAGTCGATAGCGATGAATACGCAATGTGCCGCCGCCCTTAGGACTGTATTCACTAAGATACA
This sequence comes from uncultured bacterium, assembly GCA_964600955.1. Lineage (GTDB taxonomy): Bacteria > Muiribacteriota > UBA6191 > UBA6191 > UBA6191 > CAZRLV01. The sequence continues at coordinate 814 of CAZRLV010000457.1, read as the reverse complement.
CAAAGGCCCCTTGTACAAGGTATCGATGGCGCATGGTCCAGGGGAGTTCCTTGAATTTCAAATCAATGGCCCCGAGTTCTTTTCCCTGCGGACTTAAGCGCATGATCGAGCTCAAATGCGTTAATTCCTCAGCACCACTAAAAAAAGCCAGAATAAAATCCCCCTCAATCAGCCCCAGGAGTTCTAGAAAATGAAGATTGTCAAACCCCGGTGTTGCAAAAAGCTTCGTGGGTTTTGGGGAAGTGGGCTTCATGGAGAACAATTCATGAATGGAGGCATTGTCGGGATGAAACTGAAGTCCAAAGATCCTGGAATCCTTATCGAGTTGAAGCATGGGTCGAAAGGGAGGAGAATCAAAAAGCTTTTTCATCCCATGGACCTTGCTTTTTTCCTGGGGAGGAAGAATGCGAAACACGGATCCATCAAATCGGTTTTGAGTCAGAATTTGAGGTCCCGGATTCAAGCTAAAGCCTTCCAGGATTAAGGGAGTGTTTTCTTTTGTTTTGCTGGGCAAGAAGCCAAAATTGATCTCTGGTTTTTGTTTTTTACGGTTACCAATTCTGGCAATGAGCTGGTTTTCAGTATCGAGTAAAAGAATGGAGCCTCTGGCCCCTAGCAGGATATCTGTGTAGTTATGTTCAGTTTCATGATTGAGTTGAGGCAACGGGGTCGAGGCGATCGGTCTGCCTTTTGCAGAAAATATTTTGACACGTTCCTGGGCTGAGTCAAGAATATAGATTCGACCCAGGCGGTCCACTGTCATGGCTGCTGGCCCCTCGATGACCGAGCTAAGATTGCCCTCAACATCAGGCAG
>CAZRLV010000456.1:0-2922 GCA_964600955.1 uncultured bacterium | reverse complement strand
GTCAAATCACGCTTTTATCAAGGATGTGAGGATATCCACTGGGATAATCTTCAGGGTTTTGAAAATCGACTGCGTGAAGTCCAAGAGGATACTCTTTACGATAAATCCATGATTGATTCCCTGCCTTGCTATATGGGGTGGCATTTTATTCGCGTCACGGCAGATGGAACTGTAGCTCCCTGCTGTCGAGGGGTGGACTACCCCATGGGAAATTTGCATGATCGGTCATTTGGAGTGGCGAGAAGTTCCTTGAATTTCGTCGAATGTCACTTCTTGAGAAAAAGGACCACAATTATTTTAAGAAAATGAATTGCTATCAAATGTGCGACAACCTGATGCATAATCAGCAAATTCAGGAGCGTCTGGAGGCTTTGACCGAGAAACAAAGGAAGGAACTCGCTCAATATGAGGCCCCCGTATTGCAGGAAATTTGAGGATCATTGGTCCTCTTTTGCAAATCAGCATACGATACTCAAATCCTTGGATTTTTTTGTCACGGGTTATGATTTCTACGCTCCTATCTGGTTTCCGTCCCAGGTTTCTCCATTGGTTTTGCGGGTCATCGGATCTCCTGAAGAGCTCATGCACCTTCACGGTCTGAATCTTGAGAATTTGGATTATAAGGAAAACGGACGCTTTCAGGCCAAGGTTTTGGAAGATGAAGCCCTCGTTGCCACCCTGGATTTCTTCCCTGAAATGGGAGAATTGATCAACGAACTCAATCAGCGCCCTTTTTCCTATCAAAAATCTGCCTATTCATTTCGACTCTCAAGCATGCTCCAAGATGCGCAGTGTGGGTTTCCAAGGGAGGTACGCTGTGAAACTCCCCTCCAAACCCACGCGGACCTGGCTGAAATTCTCAGGTTTTGTCTGTATGCGCGTCTGCCTCTCTCAACATTTACCCAAGGGAAAAGTTTTGCCCCTATTGAGCCTGAACATTGGCAGTCGCTTTGCATGCAAAAACTAGTCTCAAGCGAACTGCGCTCCTCCTACCTTTTGGATGATTTAGAAAACTTAGGTTGTCTTTCGAGCCAGGTTTTGCAAATGACAGAAAAGATGCGCCTTGCTCTGGTCTGGTGGGAAGAGTCACCTGCCGCCTGCAAAGATTGCTGGCAGGAGTTTTTGAAAAAGCAGGCAAAGAGATCAACGGAATCTCTTGCGGCCACTTGCCTTAAAGAGGCTTTTTTGAGTCTGTTTATAGATGCGCATCAAAACCGAGACCTTCACTCAAGGTTTCCCTGGATAACTGAGGTGCAATCCCTCGGACCCTGGTGGTCAGAAACTCTTTCAGGTGAACCCATATTATCTACACAGATGCCCCACTGGAAAGACCATTTCAACCCCCACGAAAAAGAGGCCTTTTTATTATCTGGCCTTTACTCCATGCCCCAGGTCAGGAACCAGGATTTCGCCCATCAAAAACTTCAATCTATGCTTGATGAATTCCTGATTGAGGAGAAAGTCAAGAATTCAGGAGACAGGAGTCAGAACTCAGAATGAAGATGAAGACGAAGACAAAGACGAAGATTTTTACGACCATTTGAATGGATCCCCCGGTCAAGCCAGAGGATGACTGAAATCAAGAATCAGAGGAATCATAGGTAGCAAAGGAATCCGAGGAATGAAGAAGAAAGCCACTACCGCATTATCCTCCCCACAAAACAATCGTCATCCTCTGGCTTGACCAGGGGATCCATCTTCGAGTTTTCTCTTCCCTCCGCTAGTTCTTTAGTTCCTTCCCTGAACAGCTTCTTTCCTTTCCCCTAAAACGTGAGACAGGCCACGCCTTGGTACGGGTTTCCCTCGTAACAAGACGCGGCCTGTCCACAAACCACGTTCGGGTAAACTATCCGTTTACAGCGTCTTTAAGAGCTTTTCCGGGGGTAAACTTAGGCAGCTTGGTAGCAGCAATTTCGATCTTCTTTCCAGTTTGAGGATTTACTCCGCTTCTAGCAGCGCGATCTTTTACTTCCCAGCTTCCAAAGCCTACGAGCTGAACCTTCTCACCACTTTGAAGTTCTGCCTTGATTACGTCAATAAACGCGTCAATAGCATTAGCGGCCTCTTTCTGGTTCAACGGGGTGGTCTCAGAAATTCTTTTGGTTAATTCATTCTTGTTCATTCTAAACTCCTTAATTCAAATGATTCACAAATTGTCCACAGATGGACTTTATTTTGTTCAACTAATGCTCATAACCCTCTAAATGACCGGGTTTCAGAGCATCGGCTCAAATTCAGGCTCAACTGTATCACTTCATTTTCCAGGTTTCAAGGGGGTTTCCGCAAAAAATCGACAAGAAACTCAGAAATTTAGGGGAATTTTGCTCAAGAACTCGAAATAAATCAGATTAAAAGCCAGGTGCAGCACCGCTACCAGAAGGAAATCTCCTGTTTTTCGGTAGACCCAGGCCAAAAAGACGGCGGGAAAAAAGATGATCCCATTAACAAACGTAATGCCTTTGATCCAATGAAAAGCCGTAAATATCACGGCATTAAGTATAACGGCTCCCCAAATTGAGCCTCGATTCAAACGCGAGTCCCAGAGATGAAAAAATACAACGCGAAAGCAATACTCCTCGGGTACCGCAACCCATAGAAAATGCAAAACATAAAAGGTCACGGGAGGTGTCTTGGCCTCAGAAAAAAAGGTCGTTAGAAAAATCAGGCTGGCGGTTACCGCTAAGAGCACTACAAAAAGCCGCGAATATTCCAGGGTAAACATACGCCGATGAGCAAGGGAGCGTGTATAAGGATGAAATAGCGGATAGAGCATAAAAAGCATGGCCCCATCCTGCAAAGAAACAGACCCCATAAAAAAAAGAAAAAGAGCCGGAAAAAAATAAAAAATGAAAATTCGAGACATGGTGGTGAGTTATTTGAAATCAAGAATCAGAGGAATCAAAGGTAGCATAGGAATCCAAG
>CAZRLV010000455.1:2196-2923 GCA_964600955.1 uncultured bacterium | reverse complement strand
GGCGGCTATCCTCCTCCCTATCCCCCTGCTCCAGCCTACCCTCCCATGGCTCAGCCAGGTCCGGGCTATCCGCCTCCCCCGCCTCAGCAAGGTGCTGATTATGGGCGCATTCTGGTGGACTTGAAGGCCAAGCTAGAAGCCATTATCCGCAAACAAAGAGAGTTGATCACGCGTTATGTTCAACGAACCAATGTCAATATGACGGAATCGGATAAAGATACGTTTCGTCGTACCGTGGCTCAGCTTGATGGGTTGGTGCGCGAATCGAATCCCTTGATTCAGCTTATGGAAAATACCCCTGTGCCTGCCGGGCCCCAAGATATGGGTACTATCTTTGATGCCCGCAGGAAGGTCTATCAGTACATTACAGAGGTCAAAAGCAATGATCGTCAGATCAAGGAATTCATGGGGCAGATGAATCTGATGGGTTCAGGATTAGCGGGTCCCATGGGTCCTGGAACCTCGCCCCTGGCGCCTGGCTCCAGCCCTGGATTTGGAGCGACCCCCTGGAGTAGTCCGCAGGTTCAAACCGCTGTAGATAGTTATTTGGCATCCAATAGTTTGAACCGTTGGGGGTATCCGGATACTCCGGGAGTGATTCAGAACACTCCCCCATCGGCCATGGGGAAGAATCGCTATCAGTGGCTGATGGAGAATCCTTCCATCCGAGGCCATGTGCAAAGAAGCATGCGCCAATAAGCAGAGGGTTGAATTCACTATTTAGCGG
>CAZRLV010000455.1:0-2186 GCA_964600955.1 uncultured bacterium | reverse complement strand
TATTCTCTTGGGTCCATGAATCTCGCCCTCCAGTTAACCCTGTTGCGGGTCTTGCTAGCCCCCGTTTTTCTGGCTGTTTTTGTATACGGAGAAGCCAGGGGGGTTTATCTTTGGGTGGCCATTTTCATCGTGATCCTGAGTGAGATGAGCGATCTTCTAGATGGGGTTATCGCACGCCACTACAATCAAATCACAGACATGGGAAAGATCCTCGATCCCATGGCGGACTCCATTTCCAGATTTACCATATTTCTGGGTTTTTTCTGTTTGGATTATGCTGAGATCTGGATGATTCTAGTCTTTTTCTATCGTGATATGCTAGTCGCAAATCTACGGATTCTGGCGGCCTCAAAATCTAAAATTTTGGCCGCCAGATGGAGTGGCAAGGTCAAGGCTGTAGCCCAGGCTGTGGCGATTTTCGGGGTGCTTGTAGTGCTGTTGTCTGAAGAGTATGGATTTTCCCTTTATTTTGAGGGCGCTCAACTGATTACCTTTTTCATGCTTGGCGCGGTTTTAGTCACTCTTTACAGTCTCGTAGATTATTTCTATAGCAATCGATCATTTATCGACCAGCTCGTTTAAAGCTGGCGCGTTTTGCTTCGAGACGGGCTTTGCGCCTTTCCAGGATATTAAGCATGGCGGCGTAGCTTAAGGCTCCCAAAAGGATCCCCACTGGTAGACTCCCGTAGGTCATGGGTAAAAAGATATCCAACCCCAGGTCACCGATCCCTTCAAGATCTGTAACTTTAGAAACACGGTCGTAGAACTCCTGATAACTCATCCCGCCGCCAGGGACGAAGAGCCCCCCAATGAGATACTCTGAATAGTAGATGGGAATAAAAGTAACAGGGTTGGTCCACCATACCCCTATGAGACTGGCGGTAATACTGGCTCGAAAAAGCAATGCAATAGGGACTGCGGCGAAGGATTGAATGCCCATAATAGGTAAGGCCCCGCAAAAAATGCCGATAGCCAGGCCCAGAGCTACCGAATGTGGGCTGGCCTTGACCCGCATCACTTTTTGGAACTGAAATCGAATAGCACGAAAAACACCCCGAAAAAAGCCGCGAAAAATGAGAGAGTTCATTCTCTAAGGTGCAGGACTAGACGGGGAAGGATGCGATAGAAATGCAGATAAATCGTCATGAAAAGAGGAGTAGAGTTTTTCACTGAGGCGTCGTGTTCTTTTTCTAACGCGGGCTTCGCTAGCCTCCAGATAGTTTTCATGATACTCGGCCAGGATCTCTTCAATAGGACCTGGAAAATCCAGAGACTCCATGTCTCGAATAAATTGGCCTCTCTCCACCTGTCGGATCAATTTTGTGACCATGATAGCTAAATCATCCTCGTCGGCAAGATCTTGGAATATATCAAAGAAGAAGTCTTGCAGTTGCGAAGAGGGGCTATGATTAAGGTCCAATTCGTAGAAGGATTCTTCATCGGCGACATAGTAGGGTGTTGCAATCGCTGCGTCAAGAGCAAGATCTCCTTCTAAAACCTTTTGATAGAAATCGGCTTTGAACTCAGTCCAGGTCTCAATATCCTTTTGGTAGCTTTCAAGACTAAGGTTTCCCTGCTTATACGCTTTTTTACTGAGATAATATTGGCGGTAGCCGTGAGCTGCTTTACGGCTGACCGTGATAAAACGCGTGGATTCCAGAAATTGACGTAAGGCTATGGGACGATCCTCAGGAAATTCTTTGCAAAAAGCCTTAAAAAAATCCAGGAAAGTAAGGGGTTTATATACCGTCAAAACTCGCAGGGTTTTGTCAAATGGGTTTTGCACCCGGCTCTTAAAGAGCAGTCGATACATCAGTGTCGAGATCACGCCTTCGGTTTTAAACAAAACTTCAGGAGGGTCAAGCTCTCCATCCCGTTTTTTTCCATCCATGGCAAGCCCAAACTTATTCTGGCGTGCAGTCACCAGACGTCGTTTCTTAAAGCCGCGCACAAACACCTCTAGGTCTTCCGTCATCTTCGGGTGTGAGACGAGCTTATGGCTGACTTCCTGCGGGAACATATCCAGGGTGGCCAGTTCCATTGCTTCGGCAACACCTTCAAGAAATGCCAGGTACTCATCGGTTATCTTATGGGCTGCGTGACCAACACGTGATGTGGACCGCGCTTTAAGCTCAAGAAGAGTTTCACCGTATAAGTCGCCCATGATCCCATGAAAAAATTCATGG
>CAZRLV010000454.1:0-2931 GCA_964600955.1 uncultured bacterium | reverse complement strand
GCGTTGGGAATCGTAAAAGATGTGGTTAGTAATGTCATTTTGATGCAGGCTATCGAGAAGGCATCCCAGAATCTGGGAGAGGGTAGTGCCCTTGCCGGCCCCCTGGCCGAATCCGGTGTCTTTCCGCCACTGGTCATCAAAATGATTGATTCGGGTCAAAAATCAGGAAATTTGGAACTGATGCTGGAGACCATTGCCGAGGACTATGAGAACGAGGTCGAAAACACGATCCTGGGTCTTACCTCTATTATGGAACCCGTGATTATTCTTGTGATGGGAGGCTTCGTATGCTTTATCGTGGTGGCTATCCTGGTCCCCCTTCAAGATATGGCAAACCTCTAAATCAGAAAGGCTTTAGCCTTTTAGAGTTGGCTGTTTCCCTGCTGATCATTTCATATGGAATTGTTACGATTTTACCTAATATTGCCCAGAGTGCCCGCATGAGCGCTTCGGCCAGGGATACGGTTACGGCAGTTCAATTAGCCAGGAATCTTCTCAGTGAACTTCAGCTTGAAGATAAAGTTAAAGAAGGTAAAGAGGACGGTAAGTTCGAAGAATTTGAAAACTATAGTTTTGCCTATGAGATTGATAAGGTCAAGCTCAATGAAATTCTTGTCAAAACGGATGAAGATGGTCCTCAGGTGAAAGGGGATCTCGTGGTGAATCGACTTTATAAAATCAAGGTTCAGGTCTTTTGGGAACAGCTCGACCGCGAGCGCAGTTATGAAACGCATTCATTTCTTTTTGCCAAGAAATAGGCAAGGGTTTACCCTCATTGAGATTCTTTTTGCCATGTCGGTGATGGCTATTATGTGCACCCTGCTTTATAACGCTTTGTTTACGGTTATCCAGGGAGTGAAAGTTATTGACCGGGTTTTTACAAACCCCCGCAGAGCTTTGATTCTGTCCAGGATTTTTGAGCGCGAGCTTACAGGGATCTATCTTCCAGAAGTGGTTAAACCGCCCGTGCCCAAAAAAGGGGATAAGGCTCCCAAGATTCGTAGACTTAAGGAGCGCATGGTTTTTGGTGTTATGGGTAAGGAGCGTAAGATCAGTTTTACGACCTTGATTCCCCTCGATGAGACTCTGAACCCACCTTTGGGAGATATTCTTGAAATCGGATATGAATATGATCGAGCCGAGAAGCGACTGACCAAACGTGTAGATCCAATCCCTGATGAAAAACTGGACAAAGGCGGAGAAGAAGTTACCCTGCCGATTCCACTCAACCAAGTTAAATTTGAATACTATGGAAAAAAATGGCAAACAAGCTGGGATAGCAAAAAAGCTAAGAAACTACCGCGCGCTATTCGAGCTACCTTTGAGGTCATTCCCGAAGAAGAAGATGCAGAGGATTTGACAGAAGAGCAGATGGAAGCCCTGGTGATGCGCCATCAGGTCGTCGTTTTACTACCCAATGCGGTGGACAATAAGAGGTTTTAGGAATCAGGAATCATCGGAATGGGGAAAGAGAATAGGGAATTGAAGAAAAGAGGAAGATGGATCCCCTGGTCAAGCCAGAGGATGACAAAAATCAGGAATCAGAGGAATCCAAGGTAGTAGAGGAATTCAAGGAATGAAGAAAAGGACTAGGAGAATAAAACTCCAGCGTATCAGGCCACCACAAAATTCCGTCATCCTCCGGCTTGACCGGGGGATCCATTTAAAGGGTCGGAAAAATCTTTATCCTCATTCTAGTTTCTGTCTCCTGTATTCCGAATTCTCGACTTCCGTCATCCTCCGGCTTGACCGGGGGATCCATTCAAAGGGTCGGAAAAGACTTAATCTTCACTCTGACCCCTGGATGCTTGATTTCAAGATAGACCCCCCACCGCGTCATCCTGAACTTGATTCAGGATCCAGGGGTTTCGCCATAGATGGCTATTTAGGCAGGAAGATGGATTGCGGATCGGGGTCCACAATGACAAAGTTTTGGGACATATATGATGTGCGCTAAGAGGTTTGATCAGAAAGGCTTTGGGCTTCTTTTTACTTTGCTCTTGATTACATTGTTGGCGGGGTTTGCGTCGACTGCTTTTCATCGTGCTCAGAATCAGTTCTTTTTGGTGGGAACCCACGCTCAGCACATGCAGGCTCTGACCCTGGCTAAAGCTGGTGTGAACCTTTCAAGGGCGGGACTCCTCTTTGACAAAAACCAAAAGGATGACCTTGAGGAGGACTGGCATTTGTTAAGTGCTGCCAGTCAGATGAGCCCGATCCCACTGGGTAACGGGTTTGTTTCAATTGAGATCATTGATGAAGACCGCAAGCAAAACATTAATAGCATGAGCGAGCAGGATTTGAGGAAGTATTTTGAGACCTTGAAGCTGCGCAGAGTGCGCAAAGGTGACATCATTGACATTGATATCGTAGAGGATAATATTCATGATGAGTTGGCCGATGCCTACCTGGATTGGACCGATTTTGATGATCAGGAACGCGAGCAGGGGGCTGAAAGTCGATGGTATCGTAGGCAGGATGTCAAGGCCATTCCCCATAACCAGAGAATTGCTACCCTCGGGGAACTTCTATGGATCAAGGGCTTCACTCCGGAAATGCTTTTTGGCAGGAAAGGAAATCCGCGTCTTCTGGATATGGTAACCATTTATGGTGGAGCCCAGGTGAATGTGAATACAGCGTCTGAGGAGGTCTTGACCACCCTCATTGGTCAGGAGGATCCCTATATCGCCCCCACGGTGGCCCAGGCCATCCTTGAACAGCGTCCTTTTGGTACGGTGGGTCAGGCCAAAAATCTTATAGAGGGATATGGAGTGGGGTCTGGAGTATCAAAAAAAATCACGGTCAAGAGCCAATATTTTCGAATCCGTTCCACAGGAATCATTGGAAATACTCGCAGTATCGTTGAAGCGGTTGTAAAACGAAGCGGCAAAACATGCGATATTCTCTTTTGGAAGGAGATGCCGGAACATG
>CAZRLV010000453.1:0-2946 GCA_964600955.1 uncultured bacterium | reverse complement strand
CTCTGGTAAGGCGCGAAGCAAATTTTGAGTTTCCCTTTTGAAATTCTATTGATCTCATCAATATCAGTGGAATTAAAAACCGTATCTGCCAGATTCCAGATAGCACTTTCATCGTCCTCCACATAACAGCCAATTTCACCAAAAGGAACATGCGAGGGGGTGGCAATCAGCCTACCTCCTGCAAAGCACACCTCCTCCCAGGGCTTGAGAACGCGCAGATCTTCAAAGCCGAGTTTCTTGAAAATTGTCTTAAGCTGCGGGTTATCGGGAAAAAGAACCGGGACATCCCTTGCAAAGCGGACAAGGGTTTCCAAAATGACGTGGTCCCAGTGGTGGTGGGAAATAAAAATGAAGTCAGGATTTGGCAGGTTAAAGCTCAGCTCTCCCAGAGCCGGGAAACGACGACAGGCTCCCAGCATGCTTCCCTCAAGCCAGGGGTCTGTGTAGAGATGAGTGCCGCCAACCTGTAGATAGAGGCAGGCATGTCCAAGGGGTTTTATCAGCATAATCAGGGCATCAGCGTACAAGATCAAACAATTTTTAGCAAAAAAGCTAAACTTCCATTAAATAAGTTCCGATATAAACGAAGGAAGGCAAATCTTGGCAGACCAAGAAGAGAGAAAATGAAACGACCAGTAATTCTATATGTTGAGGATCATGAGGCGGCTCGCAAACTAACCAGCTTGATGCTAGAGCAACAACATGCGGATGTCATTTCAGTAGGTACGGGGCTGCAGGCCGTTGATATTATCGGGCAATTGGATCATGTGGATCTTTTGATTTCAGATGTCTGTTTGCCAGACGTTAGCGGGTGCCAGGTCAGCCGGGCGTTTCATCGTAAGTTTCCCGAGACGACAATTCTGATCACGACCTCATTACTGTATTGCGAAATTTGGAAAAACTTACCCAGGGAAGCGAATCTAAATTTCCTGCAAAAACCGTTTCATATGGAAAAACTTCTGGAGTCAGCTGTAACCCTGCTTCCACGGTTGAGGATTCTCAAGCAGGCTGCAGAGGCAGAGAAGGTTAAAGCTAAAGCTGAAGTTTTATTGGTTGGAAAGGATATTTATTACACGAAAAGGCTACGCATGTCCCTTGAGCGCGGTGGATACAAAGTACGTTCCTCAAGTTCCAAAGAAGCCGCAACCGCCCTTTTAGAGCAGGGAACTTGTGATCTTCTTCTACTCGATCTTAAAAATACCGCCAGAACGGACTTATTCTCTTTTCTTGGTCAAGTTAAGAAGGGGCATCCCCAATTGTTCGTTGCAGGAATCGCAAACAAAGACGAAGCACAGGACTTTGAAAACACCGGGATCTTTACGATTCTGGATCGAGCCACCAGTGTTCATAGTTACCCAGAACTCATCCAAAAAATACTCTTTCTTGCCAAAGGCCAGTTTCAAAGACCCGACACCACTTCAAGCCTGAGAAACATCCTCTCCGGCATTTACGACTCCCTTAAGGGAGCCGTGGGTGCTGTCACCGCCGCCAGCCTGATGTTTCTCGACTTTTCAGCTTAGTGTCTGGAACTTTGATCCGGGAGGCATACTGTAAAACAGTATGCCTCCTTTTGCTATTCTATGCTAAGGTGGGCCAGACTCAGACAAAGGGCAAAACTTGAATACTCAAGACTTAACACCGCAAGACCCAGAGCAGGAAGAGCCTCCCAATTATCGCGGGATTCTTATTTTTTTGGGCTTGGTGTTTATTGTGGGGATTCCTCTGGGCAATTATTTTTCCCTGCAGATTCAGATTCGAAAAGAAAAAATCATTGTGGTTCAAGGACTATTGCAGATTCCAGCTGCCATGCGGCGCTATCAAAAAATCAATCATGGCTGGCCAGAAAAACTGGCGGATATTGTTCCGATCTACGTTCAGGGAATCCCCGGTTATGATTTCAAGCCCAGGGCCTTCAAGCAGTTTACGCAGGTTTTGATCGAGACGGGGGACGAGGGTAAAAGCTTTCCAAAACTTTCCTTTTTAGAGATCCAGGGAAAGGCCGCTTGCCAGGTTCTCTACAACCCAAAGCGCGACCGCTGGGAAAGACATGAAAAGAAACCCGAGTGTGCTAAGGATCTTGATTTTCTGAGGCAGGGACCCTAGAGGAATAGATGAGGAGAAAGAGAATAAAAAGATGGATCCTGAATCAAGTTCAGGATGACGAAAGTCAAGAATTCAGGAGACAGGAGTCAGAATGAAGGTTTCCTCGACCTTTTGAATGGATTCCCCGGTCAAGCCGTAGAATGACAGATTTTGACTTCCTATTCCGATGATTCCGATAGTTCTGTAGCTCCGTTGGTTCCTTTTCCTCTAAAATCCCTCATAAACATGTTTGTTTATGGGAACCCGTGAGTAGTCACTGTCAACATCCAATAGATCGCGATAGAGCTGAAATCTTTTATTTTCAGGAACTTCCTTTGTTTCATGAATGAAGTACTGGAGCTCAAAGGGGCGATCTTCTGTGTTTTGACCTGAGGGTCCGGCGAGAACAGCAATGTCATCGGGACTGATGGTCCAGCGACCCGCCTGCTTATGGGTACGAAAATTGATGCCATCAAAAATCTGAAAGGGAAGCTCAGAGCAGACCACTACGGACTCCGTATTTACGTCAAACCGAAAATCATAGACAGTTCCTACGTAGCTCAGAGCCTTAAGGAGGGCATGACTCAGCTCTTCTTTGGGATATGAGGCTGGGCGCAAAACCGCCAAGTCTGTTATTTTCCAGTGGGCTATATCTTCCAGTCGTGTGCCGGGACGGACAGCCTCTACGGTGGTTGCCCCTTGCGAGAGAAGGGGGAGATATTCTAAAGCCATGGGGTGCTTAAGAAGGGGGTTGCCATCGTTAGTTTTGAAATCACTGAGCTGTTCGGGTCTCCCGATATAAACAGCCACATGACCAAAGTGACCTGGAATGAACTTATCTGTGATGGCTCCGGCGGTTTTTTG
>CAZRLV010000452.1:0-2949 GCA_964600955.1 uncultured bacterium | reverse complement strand
CAGACAAATCAGAACAAGTCCCGATGCGATAAAATATCTCCTGAACCTGATAGAAAACAACAGCACCGGCCTATAGAGAGCTTTTGCCCAGCGCATCACAAGTGTTTCTTTGTCCGTCTCTTGGCTTCGTAAAAACAGACTCGCCAGAACCGGAGTCACAGTCAGGGACATGACCAGGGAACCCGCCAGTGCGAATATCATAGTCAGAGCCATGGGGATAAACAGCTTTCCTTCTATCCCCTCCAAAGCCAAAATTGGAATAAAAACCACCAGAATGATCAACTCACCAAACATGGTTGGTTTTCTGACTTCCACAGTGGCTTGCTCGACGATTTTTATGGGACACTGGCCCTTATCAGCAGCAAGCTTTCGCATGCTGTTCTCTACTACGATAACGGAGCTATCCACGATGAGACCAAAATCGATAGCGCCCAGGCTCATCAGACTACCGGCGATGCCAAACTGAACCATTTCAATAAAAGCAAAAAGCATAGATAAAGGAATGGCTAGAGCTACAATCAGTCCGGCGCGAAAGCTGCCCATAAACCAAAATAAGGTAGCGATCACTAATAAAGCACCTACCAGTAAATTCTCTTTAACCGTATGGATTACAGCCTCAATGAGCTCAGTTCGTTTGTATAAAATTTGGATCTTGACCCCGTCAGGCAAGTCCTTTCGAATCGCTTTAATTTTCTCAACCAGTCTTTGAGTAATATCGAAGCTGTTTTCTCCCTGCAGCATAAACCCCAGGCCGAGAACAGATTCTCCCTTACCCCGGACGGTCATGGCTCCCCGCCTGATCTCGTGTCCTATGGTGACTCTGGCGAGATCTTTGATGTAGATGGGGATGCCCTCCCGGTGGGCAACCATAATCTGTTCTATTTCCTGCAAGGATGTGACGATCCCCACTCCGTGTACCAGGTGGTACTCGCCTCCTTGGCTTACATTTCCACCGCCAACATTGAGATTATTTTCCCCAAGGGCCTTCTCTATATCAGTCATTCCAAGACCGTACTTCATCAAAGAGTTGAGGTTTGCAATCACCTGGTATTGTTTCCTCTTGCCCCCCCATGTATTAATCTCCGCCACACCCGCAACGGAGGCCAGCCTTGGTTTGACGATCCAGTTCTGAATCGTGGTTAACTCCCTCAGGGAATGACGATCACTCTTTAGGTGATAATGGAGGACTTCACCAAGGCCCGTTGATATGGGACCCAGGGAGGGAACGGTGAGCCCGTCCGGAAGCTTAACTTCCTGTAGTTTTTCTGAAGCCAATTGGCGAGCAAGGTAAATATCTGTCTGATCTTTGAAAGTGAGAATGATCTGGCAGAATCCAAACTTTGAAATAGAACGGATATTCACCAATCCAGGAAGGCCGCTCATCTTCCTCTCAATGGGAAAGGTTACCTGTTGCTCAATTTCAATGGGGTTTAAGGAAGGAGCAACCGCGTTTACTTGAACCTGAACGGGAGTGACATCGGGAAAGGCGTCCAGGTTCAGCCTCCTTAAGGAAAGAAGTCCCGCGCTAGCAAAGACCACTGTGATCAAAATTACGAGGAACCGATTCTGCAGTGACCAGGAGATGATACGATTTAGCATGCAGCCTATCCTTCAGGCTCCACTTCACAGCATCCCGCCCCGATTTCACCTTTCATCAGCTCTGTTTTTAACAAAAATGAACCTGTGGTTACGACTTCCCGATCCATGGAGATAGGAGTTTTAAGATAATAATAGCCGGGCATGCGCTCACCAGGCTCGACTTCGACCTTGCGCGCTTCGAACCGGGTTTGCGATTCTTTTAGAAAAAGCACATTGCAGCATCCATCCCAATGCACTGCACCCCTTGGCACCATAACAACGGAAGTACTTAATTTATGGAAGACTTTGGCCTGCCCGAACATTCCGGCTTTTAAATAGCCCTTCTCATTAGTAAGGACGACTCGCGCTTTAAGCGTTCGCGTATGATCGTCAATTTCACTGGCAAGCCACGTGATCTTACCCTTAAATGTCCTGGGCGATAGCTCAGGGATGACAATTTCAACCGGGTCTCCCCGGTGGAGCAGTTGTACCTGGGATGAGACAACATCGAGCCTGGCCCACATGCGAGCTGTATCCGCTATCTTAAAGAGTACATGATTTTGATCCACCGTCTCACCTAATACAGCGTGGCGCGCGACGACAGTTCCCTGGAAGGGTGCCGTAACCTCTAGAAAGGAGTGAATCGTATCCTCGCTGGTAATGGAGTTAATTCTTGCCTTCGATAGACCTAGAATTCTAAGTTGCTGGACAGCTTTATCCACAGCGATCCGGTTCTCAATCATTTTCGTTTCGGCCTCAAGAACGGATCTTGCAGAAGTTGCACCACTCTTTTTAAGCTCATGCTCCATGGAAAAATTACGCTTCCACAACTGGTGCAAGGCCGTTGCCTGAAGATATGCAGACTTCGCTTTGGCAAAAGCATCCGCATGAATTCTTGCCATCACCGTGCCCTTTTGCACGATATCTCCAAGGTCTGATTCCACTTTAACGATGGTTCCGCCTACCCTGGGTGTGATGTGTGCGAGATGATTCTGATCAAACTCGATCCCAACATTGCACAGGCTGTATTCAGAACCGGAAGCTGGTTTGAGTCGCGCAAACCCAATGTCAACCACGCTGGCTATTTTAGGATCCCGCAACTCAATGATTTGCCCGTCATTGCTACAATCCGGGTTAGGAGCCCTGCCGCTCTTGAATCCAGATTTTCTAAACAACTTCAAACCACCTGAAGGGATGCTTTTGGCCGAGGCACCTGGTTCACCTTTACCAGACCCACATAACTTGCATTGTGATTCAGGCCGCTTGTGCTCTTCGCACCAATCCCTTTGCACCTGGAACGCTTTGATAAGAGAAGGATCATTGCCTGAACTCCGGGTACCCGTCTTTCCAGCACTATAATAATAAACCAAG
>CAZRLV010000451.1:0-2978 GCA_964600955.1 uncultured bacterium | reverse complement strand
CAATTTCCTGGCGCGTGAGGCCAGGGGATTAATTTGCGTGACCATGACCCGAGAGCGGGCCGATCAGTTGGGTCTGCCTCCCATGGTGCCGGACAATACCTGCAAGTATAAAACCGCATTCACTGTGTCCATAGATTCTGCTAGCGGCATCACCACAGGAATATCAGCTCATGATCGTTGCAAGACCATTTTAGATTCAACTCGTTCCGACGCAGGCCCGCAGACTTTCGTCAAACCGGGACATATTTTTCCGTTGGCAGCTCGTGGTGGGGGGGTTTTGCAGCGGGCCGGACAAACCGAGGGGTCTGTTGATCTTGCACGGCTGGCAGGTTTACAGCCCTCGGGGGTGATCTGTGAGATCATGAACGAAGACGGAACCATGGCGCGACTACCCCAACTCATGGAGTTTGCCAAAAAGCATTCCATAAAGATAGTGTCCATTGCAGACTTGATCGAACATCGTTTGCGTACAGAATCTCTGGTTAAGCAAGCGGCTCAATCCGAACTTCCCACAGAACACGGGGTTTTTGACGTGCATGTTTTTGACTCAACCGTGGACCAAAAAGACTATGTGGCTCTTTCCAAAGGTGAGATTCATCCTGAAAAGTCCACTTTGGTACGGGTCCACTCCCAATGTCTTACAGGGGATGTTTTTGGATCTAGCCGTTGTGATTGCGGAGATCAACTTAGAACATCCTTACAGATGATTGAGCGTGAAGGCAGCGGCGTTTTGCTTTATCTTTACCAAGAGGGGCGCGGGATTGGACTACGCCATAAGATCCAGGCCTATCGACTTCAGGAAGAGGGGTATGACACGGTCGAGGCCAATCGTGAGCTTGGATTTGATGCAGACCTTCGTCATTATGGAGTGGGCGCACAAATCCTGCGCAGCCTTGGAGTCCGGCGCATGCGCCTCATAACCAATAATCCTCGCAAAATTGTAGGACTGAAAGGCTATGGGCTTGAGGTCGAGGAAAGGGTTCCCATTGAAATCACCCCAAAGAAGTGTAATCATAGGTATCTCGCAACAAAAAAAGAGAAACTTGGACATATCCTAAAAGAAATATGAAAATACTCGAGACAAAGCTAGACGGTAGCGGACTTAAAATTGCCATTATCCAATCCAGATTTAATGGGTTTATCTCTGACGCCTTACTATCAGGAGCAGAGGAAGGCCTGGTGCGCCACGGTGTTGAGTCTGACGCCATCACGGTTTTCAAGGTTCCAGGCTCCCTGGAAATTCCCCTGGTTTTAAAGCGAGTAGCGGCCTCAGGAGCCTTCGATGGAGCCATCTGCCTTGGGGCCGTCATTAAGGGAGATACCGCCCATTTTGATCTGGTGATTGCCGAGAGCGCCAAAGGCATCCAAACGGTCATGCTCGATGCCAATTTTCCCGTAGCCAACGGAATCATTACCACCCATTCCCTGGAACAGGCCATCGAGCGAGCCGGAGTAAAATCAGGTAACAAAGGCCAAGACGCCGCCCTGGCCTTATTAGACTTGATTCAAACCCTAAAACAAATCCCTTAACCCAAGCCGACTTGGATATCTTTTAGGAATTCGTCTAGTTTACGGGTTTGGATTCTTTTGTAGAGGTATTCGGGTAGCTTTTTGTAATTGCTGGCTTTGCAGTAGATGAGATAGTCGATATTGCCTTTGATGTGCTTGAAGCGATCGATGGCCGTTAGGTCTGAGCGTGCTTCCACGACATGCACCTCGGACCATTTTTCCTTGAGAACCCTTGGTAAATCTATAGTCGTCCAACGTTCAAAACAGTCATTGAGCTTGCACTCTTTGACGGTCTGGTATTTCGATAGATCAAGGTGATTGGATACGGAATCGAAAAAGCGAATGGAGGAGCTGTAGTTTTGATCTTTGAAATGACTTTCTATCAAGATGGGAAACTCCAACGCAGAAAAAAGGTCTAGTTTCGGCTGACGTTTAGGGAGATCTGGTTTGGGCCAGTTCATTTTCTCAAAAAATTCGGAGATGTCATATTGAGTCACAACATCCGCGTCTTCAATGAAGGAAAATCGACCGCGCTTAATCAGATCTTTGCGCCTCTCGTCTAAAAACTCGATGGTTCCTACCTTGGGCCTTAGCTTGGGGGAAAGACAAATTTCTTTGAGGTCCGAATGGCATTCAATACGATGAACATTCTCCCACTCGTAATACCAGAATGAATCCAGATCCAGGGTACAGCGATCTTCGGAAAATCCGTCCACGTTGACGGTGTTCTGTTGGCTAAGTCCCTTGGTGTTAAGGGGTAGCCCCTCATCATCATAGAACTGAATATAAGCTTCAAATTGATCCGCGTTATCTCCGCGAAAAACTCTGATTATCGTTTCGTCTTGTGAATTCGTACCCATATCCCGGCCCTTACGGTCGGCAATTCTAGCATGATAAACGGGTTTTTTCAATTCCAGTGATGAAAGTGAGGACTCCCCTGACTGGGTCCAGGAACACCCAAAAGGCTACCCTACCGTTGCTTCCATCACAGATCTGGCGGAGTTCGGGGCCTTTTACCGTCCCTGGGAGTCAGGATCAACGCCCTCACAGGAATTCTAGACGACTTTGACGGGATTTTCAATACAGTCCCATTTTTACTCTCCTTGAGCCCAGCTTTCGCCTGAGTTAAACTAGTTCACCAAGGCTTGGACTTATGAAACCAGCGGCTTTTTTTTTTCACTGATACTACATAGCTCTCTGCTAATTCTGGCAAAGCAACTCCCTATGGATGGATTTCCCAGGGATGTTTTTTTCTCGGCCTTTGTTCTCTCTTCACTCTGGATGCGCTCCAACCATCCCGGTTTTGTTCTCAATGAGCGTGTGGGACGCTGGTTTTGGGTTTTTTGCTTGATTTTTCTGTCCCTTGGAGTTCCTGGGATGCTTTATATGGGCGCCCTGGAGGTCTTTCAGGAAAAGTTTTTTCTACTTGAACCCTATTTTCACGCAGACGCTCTCTTTTTACTGGTTCT
>CAZRLV010000450.1:0-2989 GCA_964600955.1 uncultured bacterium | reverse complement strand
ATAAACCAATTAAAAAATTACATTAAACACGAAGATTTAGATGCAATCGCCCTGCCCCCAGAATAAGATGACAAATCAGCTCTAATTATGGGAGGATGTGTATGGGTTTGATAAATGTAAAAGGTGAGTTTATGCTAAGAATTAGTCTAAAAAAATGGGCAATAATTTGCGTGTCTTCAGCTGTGGTTGCAGTCTCGATCCACGCAGCAAAATCCAAACCGCCATTAGCCCTAACAACAACTAATAAAATTGGGATGCGCTTTGTTTTGGTTACTCCAGGTCAGTTTCGCATGGGTTCACCAGAGACCGAACTAGGAAGAAAACCGAATGAAGGTCCCCAACGCAAAGTTCGTCTCACCCGCCCGTATTATATGGGTAAATACGAAGTCACCCAAGGAGAGTGGATTCAACTCATGGGAAACAATCCCAGCCGGTTTAAGACCTGTGGACCTGACTGTCCTGTAGAGTCTGTCAGTTGGAATGATGCCCAAGCCTTCATTGACAAACTTAATGAAACTGAGGGCAAGGTCATCTACGCACTACCATCCGAAGCTCAGTGGGAATTCGCAGCCCGTGCAGGAAGTGGCAAGGGTTTTGCGTTTGGAGATCATGATCAACTTCTGGACAGCTACGGTTGGTATGATTCAAATTCAGAAGGTACATCCAAGGTAGGTCTGAAAAAGCCTAATACCTGGGGATTACATGATATGCACGGAAATGTATACGAGTGGGTTCAAGACCGCTATCAACCCAATTATTACAACCAGGCTGAGTCTGTCGACCCCAAAGGGCCGTCCAAGGGAACCAAAAGAGTTCTGCGCGGCGGTTGCTGGTATTCCGACCCAGCCAATTCAAGGTCAGCAGCACGCGCGTTTAAAACGCCGACAAGCAAAAATGGGTACCAGGGGTTCAGAATCATCAAAAAGGCGCAAATTCAGCGTGGGGAAATGAGGAGAGATTTAACCACGAAAAGCACGAAAAACACGAAATTGGAAAATAAGAAGTAGAGGAATGAGGATAAAGATGGATCCCCCGGTCAAGCCGGAGAATGACGGCGGGGAAGGGGTCAGAAGACAGGAGATAGCCCTCAGAAGTAGTAGGTCATGGCGGCCGTGGTAGCCAGGCTACCATAAACCAACACAGGGATCTTATGTTAACGGCTCAATTAGACACGTACTTATATCAAGGGCAAGGGCATCACATGCCCCGGTGGATTGGATTTGGTTTAGTTAACATAAGATCCATTATGCGAAGTTGAATCTGTGAAAGGATGAACCCATGTTTGGTCTAGGAATCATGGAAATAACAGTAATCTTAATACTAGCTCTTATTATCTTTGGCCCCAAAAGGATCCCGGAGATTGGTAAGGGCCTGGGTCAAGGAATCAAGGAATTTAGAAAGGTGGGTCGACAAGTCACAGAAGAACTGACTCAGGAAGCGCAAGCACCATCCAAAGACCCTGCAAAGAATCCCGATAAATCTGAAGATTCCTAGAACAACCAGTTGAACTGACTATAAGGACCTTTGATATCTTCGCTCACGCGCGTGATTCGATTAGCGGCCTTTTCGGTAACATCCAAACTATAGTTTCGAAATCCTAGTTCGAAGTTAAAGGCATCATAAGGCATATAAATTAAGCCCAGTTCAAAATCTTTTATGCGGATTTCATCCGACATGACGTTGAAGTCTCCATAACGATAATGGGAACGGATGGAAAAATTTTTGAGCCAGAACCATTCTCCCTCCAGTCCAAGGACAGGAACCGCTCCATCTACATTCATGGAAGCATGGTTTCCGTTGATATCATGCACCGTATTTTTGATGTCCAGCACGGACAATCCATACATCCAGCGTAAAGAGATGTACTCGTCCTCCAAAATCAGATTCCTAAAATTAAAGTCGAATGTTTTAAGCTCAAGCCTTGACCGTGCCTGTCCCACAGGAGCAAACCCGCGAAAGCTACTACCAATGGAAAAGGGAGAGCTGATATTGAATTTGGAAAACACTAACTCTGAAATGGTCCTACCAAAATCCATGCGAAAGGTCAGAGAAAACACTTCATCTGAATTGTCAGTGACAGAGCTTTCAGACCCTGAATCTCCCACCACCCCTTTAGTCTTTACGTTCCAATACTTCAGGGCACTGTCCATGAGAATGTCAGCTGAAAAGACAGAGGGAGCCAGTAAAATCGAGAGTGCAATCCATGCGAGCTTCATAGAGATGATTCCTTTTGGATAATTATGCTTACAAAACTGCACCGAGTTTAACGAATTCTGTACGAACTTTCAAGAATTCCATGCAATTTATAGGGATCGGAGGCCCAGGCTCTCAGAATTGAAGAAATCGACTGCCATAAAGGAAAACACCTGTGACCTGCTCATAAGGCAAATGAATAGCTTTCAGCTCTTCCAAGAGTTTTTTTCTTGCGAGAGGGTTCTTGTATCGAAGCTTTGATCGCTGTAAAACCCAGTGCTTTAAATCCTTTGGATCGAAATCGTATTCAAGGCTTAGACTGATGGAAGCCAGAGTAAAACTGGAAGACTTGTGAATTCGATGTCTTAACTTATAGGGAGTTCCGGGCTCGAGTAAAAGACTGTAGCTTGTTTCAGGAATTTCTTTCCCCTGAGACTGAAGTTGGAGCCCAGAATGCGAGGATTTGAGGGTAACCTTCAGTTCTGAAACCGGGATAATCGCTGTTAACGAAATATAAATGTCTGCCGTATCCCTTGCGTAGATAACCTTTCTCTCCATTTTAACAATAGCAGGAAAGCCATAGCTCATCTTTTCAGAGGGTGATCGGGCGTTAGATTGATTTGCCAGACAATGAGCTAGAAACAGCAGACCAATCAGTTTAAAACAATAGGCCATCAAGCTTCTTCGGCAATGAGCCGCTCCAATTCTGAGGCTGAGATCTTCCCAGCCTTGAACAGTGAATAACAGTATTTTTCATAGTCAGAGGGTCCAGGGAGCCTCTTACCGGGCACTTCCT
>CAZRLV010000449.1:0-2999 GCA_964600955.1 uncultured bacterium | reverse complement strand
CGCGTAAAATTGGCTCATCTGCAGGGTCGAAAATCGACTGGGGCGACACAGGAACCTCCTGGATCTGAGCCACAGGCTTTCTGAGTTCGTTCTCTGAGACAATATTGAGAACCTGGTAAACTTTGCGATCTACACGCGTGAATTTGTTCTCCACCATGGTAATGATATCTGGATAGGTCAACCCCACCTTCTTAGCCAAGCCTTCCATTAACGAATGTGAATTTTGAGAAAAGCGCAAAGTCGATAAGCGACTCTGCACCACCGCTGAGCAAGGCAACCCCAGGACAGGGTTGGTTAACCGCGACACAACGCGTGCGTCATCGGCAGATTTATCGAGAACCACTCTCCTACCATGCCTACCCGAGTAGAAGACCAGGACAACGGCTCCCAGACTAAAAATGAAGAGTAGCAACGCAAAAAAAATGGACAAAAACAATAGCATCGACACAGCCCCCAGTGGAAATTCTCAAGGTTCCTTGGAAGTCTATCGGACTTGTGACTGTACGTCTTTATGACTTTTTTGGGATTTTTTGTCTAATTTGATCTAATAAGCACTGAAGACTTTCG
Source organism: uncultured bacterium (assembly GCA_964600955.1). Lineage (GTDB taxonomy): Bacteria > Muiribacteriota > UBA6191 > UBA6191 > UBA6191 > CAZRLV01. Next base: position 2,432 of record CAZRLV010000449.1, on the reverse strand, counting down.
AAACCTGCCTCAGAACTCTGTGAACTACCGCCTTGAAGTGTGGCAGTAACCTCCTGGCGCAGACGGGTCAACTGGCAAATCTCTTCCTCAAAAAAGTCGAGGGCTTCAGATTCTTGGGGTAAAGAATCAATCAAATGTGAAATCTCCTCTAAAAACCGCTGTGAAAGTGAAAATTGAGGGGAAGTCTCGTCTGGACTCACGGTCCGAACTCGCTGACTCTTGAGGACCTTAGTACCAAAAAGTAAAAATGTCTTTAAATCTCGTAATTCCTTGAGTGGTGATGGGGCATGCATAAGATAAATTAAAACTCCTCAATCTCGGCCCAGGTTCCAAAATCAAAGGCGGGTTCAGCCTCTTTTAAAGCATCAAAATCCAGGGTCCCGAGTTTTTGTTCGATAGAGGCCTCCAAAACTTTGATAATGGAGTTATCTGCCAGGTTTTGAGGTGCCGCCAGAGGCTTGAGCACATAGGCGTTTTCCTCATAGCCCAGCACTACCCCGATGCGTCTCTCGTTTTCCTGATTGTAGAGCACAATGTCCTGGCGCTGGTGCAATTTAAAAAACTCTACCATGATCTGCTCCTCCACAATTTTCTAACAACAAATAGAAGACTCTGTCAGGAGTCTCCCCTATTCACGACGAAAACAAACAAAAAAATACCAAAAAGTAAAAATAAATTAAAAAAGGCTAATGGGTTTCGCCAATCCTGCCGATAATAATATAGAACCGGTTGTGGATTCAACGGATTGAATCATAGGTTTATGGGAATTTCAGGTATTTCAGGAGGATTTTCTGCCAATAGCCTTATTTCGGGCTATCGACGCAAACCCAGTTTTCCCGCTCACGAAGTTCTCCCCCCTGAAGAAGACGGCGTAGCGGGTCTGGACCCCGCAGATCTTGGAATCCCTGATTTCGAACAAGATCCTAGCGCACCAACCGATCACCCCCACCGAGGACGCCCTGCTCCCAGCCCGAGCATTCGAGAACTGGTCCCACCCCAATCAGGTGAGCGACCTTTTGGGCTTTTCAGAAATGAGCGACCTGATTCAGGTCAGACAACCCGCGAAGATAGACAAGGGCAGCTTCGCCCATCCTTCAACCCCACGGCTGATCCTCTTTTTCCGGGTGAAGAACCTGAGAAAGGAGCCCGTCCGAGTGATCCGGAAAATGGGGCAACTGATCGCCCAAATATCTCCGGAGGAAATCCGCAGGACGCCATCCGGGGCATTATTGGGAACGCCGGTTCGGATGAGGAAGAAAACAAGGGAAATATCGAAGGCGTTGGAACCGGACGAAAAAAGAGAAAAGATGGCGATGGCGAGAAAAAAGCGGATGAAGGGGATCATGCAAGCGAGGCGGATCACGACCATGAAGGAAGAGAAGGGGTCGGGAGTGAACAAGAGTTAAGCGACGAGGACAAACAAGAAGTTCAGAAACTACGGTCTCGGGATGCCGAGGTGGTCGCTCATGAGAACGCCCATAAAGCTGTGGCTGGAGGGCTTGCTAACGGTGCCATTCACTACGACACCAGGAAAGGGCCAGACGGAAAAGACTACCGAGTCGGTGGTCATGTAAATATAAACACCAGTAAGGGCAAGACCCCTGAAGAAACAATGCAAAGGGCTCAGAAGATCCGCTCAGCCGCCCTGGCCCCGGCCTCTCCAAGTGGTGCTGATCGATCCGTAGCCAACAAAGCCAGTCGCATGATGACCGAGGCCCGCCAGGAAATGTCCGAAGAAAGCGCTGAGGAAGTCAAGGAGGCCGCCAGGAAGGTAGAAGAGGAAAATAAGAAAACGGAAAAAGGGATTGATGAAGCTAGCGGTGAAGAAGAAAACGAGAACGAAATCACCATCAAAACCACCAAAATCAGCGTAGAATTCGTACCTGAGGGTGAGGAAGGCGAAGATGAAAATGGCTTAGTCGGCGAGCAAGGCAGCCTAAAACCTCAGACAGAGGAAAGCCGCGAAGGTAAAGAAACCGAGCCGGGTCATAATCATGAAGACCATGGGATTCAGCCGGAGATCGGATCGGTAATTCCAGGAAGCCAGAATGAAGATGACCAGGAAAACGACCTGATCGCCAACCTGGGCCAGGCCATCAACAGTATTCAGGGCCAAAATCAGGGCGCTGAGAAAGCTGGAAACCAGTCCAAAGCCTTCAAAGGGAATTTCAAGGTCCCTCAGTTTGAGGTCTCCAAAGCCCTCACAGGTTACAATGCGGCCATGATGGCTTCGATCCAGACTCCACCCCCAGGTTCAACCCTAAGAGTTAGAGCCTAAACAAATCCTAGAAGAACTTCCGAAACAAGCTCTTTCCAATACGAATGGAAGGACAAAACAACTTGCGTCGCCTTTTACGCACCGTCCTGCGCATGGGTCTGGGCATGGGCATCATCTGCATAGCAGGGCCATAATGGCCCGCCCCCACAGGGGG
>CAZRLV010000448.1:0-3003 GCA_964600955.1 uncultured bacterium | reverse complement strand
CAATCGAGCTTATTAGGACGAAAAAACGCTAGCAGTCAGAATTGAATGGCCCTGATTAGTTCCACCGTCTCCTTGCTATACAACGCGCTATCTGCAATGAAAGTTTCTACCCCATCAACATCCTGAAGATTTTTCGCAAATGCTCGGATAATTTTGCGGAACTCTTTGTTGTCATTGCTATTTCCATTGAGTGGTTTCATTAAAAAGGGAATGCCTGCCTGATGCTCTGAAATTAGGGCCAATCCTACTTGATTAAGATCTGGCCGGTGATCTCGGCTATAACCACGCTTGATATGGATCTCGCCCTCAACCAACTCTTTTTCGCTGTTGTACACCCCAAAGACAGAGAAGGTTGTGGAGTCAAGATGGCCAAAGGATGGAACAAGCTTTAGTCGCTTCATTGCCTGGGATGAAATGCAGGCAAATAGTGGAGTTACTCCGGTCTCATAAAGACTGTCCAAAGTTCGTCCTAAAGCATCATCATTGAAGTGATCCGCAGAAATCCCAACGCCGAAGAGTCTCTCTACTGGTTTGGTTTCAAAGAACTTGGGAAGAAGGTACACCTGTTCATTGGTAAACCCTAGACCGTTAAGAACCATGGCTTTAACGCACTGACCGATACTCACATGCCGTTGCTCAAGATCCTGCGGGATCCATTCGTCGATCAGTTCCCCAATTCCAAGTTCATCGTACATCCCAGCAACCAAGCCGAGGTTGTCCAAAATCTTCGTTTCCATCATGCAGACTCCTTATGTAATGCAGTCTACATCGGTGATTAGGGATGAAGTCGAACAAAATCATGGAAATAATTCATAAAATTGACAAAAGGGTATGCGAACGAGGATTTGAAATTTGCACATAATTGGATTTTCAAACCCCAAGCCTCACGATTATCCCCAGGTAATTCCTGGAAAATCTTGCGAAAAGCCCCTGTCAAGCACAGGCGCTGACTAAGCATGCGACCAAATTGACCCTCCAGGGCTAAATCCAAACAAAAACAAATCACTTATCTTTGAATTGGGGGGTGCGGAAGATGAGATCAAAGGGGATGGGGTAGGCTTCAGTGTCAGGATATATTTACCCAAGGATGAAATAGATTGGAAGGAGAGGCTTATGGGATACACACGCAAGGTAACAGTTGATTGGAGCTACCCAAGAGAGTTCGACAGTGCCTATGATTCCGATAAATCTTATGGTCAAGGGCTTTATCAGATCACAAGAAAGTTCGGTGAGAATGAAAAACTTTTGTATATTGGCATTGTGAAAAGTCCGAACAGGGATTTTTATAAAAGAATAACAGAGCATCTTGGATGGCTAAATGATGTTCGTGGACAAAAGTTCTTTAGGTTTGGAAGCATTATGCCATGTCAAGGGTTAACCATCGATGAACAGTTGATCGAAGAAGTCGAAAGCGTTGTCATCTACGAGAGCCAGCCTGAGTACAATGAGATGAAGAAAAATGATTATTCCACGAGGCATCCCATTGAGGTGATGAATACTGGGAATTATGGTTTCCTACCCAAATTAATTGATAGTAATGAACATTAAGGGATAAAAAGTGGAGCTACGGCCTCTGTGTCGTGTCTGAAGTGTTGATAGCTCCTTGTTTGATGGCTATGGCAAATCGCCCTTACTGTCGCGCCATTAAGCGATTATACTTGGCAGTATCTTGCCCCTAAGGTTAGTCAGCCATACAAAAATCACAAGATTTTGGTATGCTTTGTTGAAATTTACGCAGTGACCTCTTACAATTGATGCCATGGCAGGGGAATGCTCGGACGATAGTGAGCCAAGTGCGCTACATCATTTAGGCGAAGCTTTGGCATTTGGCGGTGTTTCGTCGCTTTTTGGCATCGTTGCGATTGCATTTTTGTTGTTTAACCCGCTTCCCACGTATCTTCTAGATATTTTGGTGGTGGGTGGCATTGTAGTTGGGGTTGCCAGCATCATCATGGCTACCTCTTTGCGGGTTTCCGATTACAGTAATAATCTAATGCCAGCTTTGTTGGTGATTTTGGCCCTGTCTAAGATGGCTTTGAGCCTTTCTGCTATGCAATTGATTTTGCATGAAGGTAAGCTTTTCGATGGGCAAGTCATAAAAGCATTGGGAGCTTTTGTGTTAGGTGGGGCTAATAATGTCACGGGGGATTTTGTTATCGGGGTTATTGTTTTTGGTATCCTGGTTTATGTCCATTATGTAGTATGCACCGAAGGTTGTGAGTATTTGACTGAAGTGGAAGCCAGATTTACCTTGGATGTTATACCTGGGAAACAAATGGCGATCGATGCTGATTTGAATGCAGGTATTATTGAGGAGTGCGTTGCTTGGGAACGTCGTGAGGAAATCAGCAATGACAGTGATTTTTTTGGAGCCATGGCTGCTGCGTCCAGGCTTATAAAAATTGATATGGTTGTCGCGAACATAATTTTGGTTGCGATTGTTGGGGGCGGACTTGCCATTAGTTTTTATTCCGGGGGTGCAGGATTCGTAGAAGGGACTTTGTTTTATACCTTATTTGCAGTGGGGAATGGAGTGGTTAGTATCGCACTTTCTTTATCTATTGCGTTTGCTGCAATTATCTGGATGAAAAGAAGGTAGTTCGCAACTCACCCCAATGACCCCACTTTTGATAAAAACCCATCCAAAAGCCTCAATTTCACCCCAAAACTAAAACCCCCTTAGAAACACGAAAAGACCGCTTAAATAGCGGTCTTGATATCGGGTTGACTGGATTCGAACCAGCGGCCCCACGCCCCCCAGACGTGTGCGCTACCAAACTGCGCCACAACCCGATGAGGCGCAAGTTTAACACAATTACGTGGGCAGTCTCCAGGGAATAATGACGTAAATCTCTGGGTGAGTGGATGCAAATTCTGGATATGGCAAGTGGTTTGCCAGTTGTGGGATGCAGATGGATCGCCCGATGGAGTTGGAGGACGACGGGGAATGAAGATCGGGATAGGTAAGCCCTTGCGGGCTTTCCCCCCCACACCACCGTACAT
>CAZRLV010000447.1:0-3006 GCA_964600955.1 uncultured bacterium | reverse complement strand
ATATTCGCTCTCTGGAAGCCTCGCTGGAGTTTCATCCCACTTCTGGAACCTATCGAAAACTAGCCCTGTATTATCGCAGTGTGGGAGACTTCAAACGCATGACCTTGTTTAATTCAAAGGCACTAGCCTTGAATCCTGACCTACCTCCTGTTCAGGGACCCGAGCCGAGAATTCAGAGAGGGAAAGAAGGTAATCATAGGAATGGGAAAAAGAAATGAAGAAGACGGACCCCCCGGTCAAGCCGTAGAATGATGAGGTTTGGGGGTCTGAGAAGGAAATAGAGGGTGCCAGGCGCCTGACTCGAATTCATGAAACGAGCGGGCAAAAGCGATAATTAAGGAGATTATTATGGATAAGGAACTTCGGAACAAGTTGAATGATGTGGCTACGAGTATTCGCAGCCTTTCCATGGATGCTATTCAAACTGCAAACTCTGGGCATCCGGGCTTACCTCTTGGATGTGCCGAGATTGGGGCGGTTCTCTATGGTGAATGTTTGAAATTCTCCAACCGTAATCTAGACTGGATCAATCGCGACCGCTTTGTTCTCTCTGCTGGACATGGGTCCATGTTCCTTTATTCTCTACTTCATTTGAGCCAATGCGGGGTCTCACTGGATGAACTGCGGCATTTCCGACAATTGGGCTCCATCACGCCAGGTCACCCTGAAACTGAACTAACCCCTGGGGTTGAAATGACAACAGGGCCACTGGGACAGGGGCTTGGTACTGCCGTGGGAATGGCATTGGGAGGAAAAATCCTGGCCTCCAAATTTAATTCATCCCATCATAAAATCTTTGATTACACAGTCTATACTCTGGCCGGTGATGGCTGCATGATGGAAGGATTGTCCAGTGAAGTGGCATCATTTGCGGGTCACTATAAACTAGACAATTTGGTCATTCTCTATGATGCCAATGACATTTGTCTTGATGGCGATCTCAAAGAGTGCTTCAGTGAAGATGTTGATGGAAGATTTCGTTCTTTTGGATTTGAAACCCGCAGTATAGATGGACATGACTTAGGTCAAATTTACGAAGCCCTGCAATGGAGTAAAACCCAAAATGGAAAGCCAAAACTCATCATCTGTAAAACCGTGATTGGTCAGGGTTCACCTGGAAAGTGCGGAACTTCTTCCGTGCATGGATCTCCCCTCGGAAATGAAGAGATTCGAAGAACAAAAGAGAATCTTGGGTTATCGCCGGATGAAAACTTCCGTATCGTTCCCGGCGTTACCGACTATTTCAATCAGGTTTGCGAACGGGGGCAAAAACTCTATCAACAGTGGGCTGAAGGCTTCGATGCCTGGAAAGAGGAAAATCCAAAGAAAGCCGTTTTGCTAGAAAAAATGCACCACCCCTCCTTGGATGGCATCGAGGATAAGCTCCCGCGCTTCAACCCAGGTGACATGCTTGCTGGCCGCAAAAGCTCACAAGCCTGCATTCAGGTTTTGGCACAGGAACTACCTTCATTGATCGGGGGCTCTGCCGACCTATCCTGCTCCGACAGCACCGCCATGAAGGACGAGAAGGTGTTATCGGCTGAAAACTATCTTGGCCGAAATATAAAATTTGGAGTGCGCGAATTTGGAATGTCAACCATCGCTTCGGGACTGGTTCTAACAGATTTTTTCACTCCGTATTGTGGCACCTTTCTAACATTCTCGGATTACCTACGCCCCTCTTTGCGACTGGCAAGCCTGATTGGCCTCAAACTTACCTATCAGTTTACACATGATAGTGTCTTTCTAGGCGAAGACGGCCCCACACATCAACCGGTTGAACACGCTGCCGCCCTCAGAACCATTCCTGGTTTTCATGTGTTCCGCCCGGCCGACGGTAATGAGGTACGCTCTGCATGGATAGCAGCCCTGAACTGTGACGGACCAAGAGCTATTCTCTTGAGCCGACAAAACCTCCCACATCTCAGTGAGACGGATCTCCCAGCCTCTGATGGTGTTGCTAGAGGGGCCTATGAAGTTCTATCCTCTCCAGGAAATGTCATGGATCGTATTTTGTTTGCTACGGGCTCAGAGCTTCATCTGGCAATTGAGGTTGGAAAACGGTTAATGGATTGTGGGGAGCGTATTCGGGTTATTTCTGTTCCCTGCTTTGAATTATTTGAAAAACAAGATGAGGCTTATCAGCAGAAAATCCTGGCTCCAGCAATAGACAAGCGCTATGCCATTGAAGCGCAAGTTTCCTTTGGATGGCATCGATTTACAGGACTTCAAGGAACCATCATTGGTATTGATCAATTTGGAATTTCCGCCCCAGCCAGCGATATCGCCAAACATCTTGGTTTTACTGTGGACACTATTTTTGAGAAGATAAGAGGAGAAGGATAGCCACGAAAGGTTGAAAAGAGGGAACAATATTATGCTTTGGAATGCTGATGAGAGTCTTTTGATGGTTGTGGATGTTCAGGAGAAACTGACTCCGCTGATGGATCAAAGCGAGTCTTTGGTTAAGTCTTGTAAAACCCTCTGTAAAGCGGCAGAACTGCTGGAAGTTCCAGTGTTTTGGCTTGAGCACTACCCCAAAGGCTTGGGGCCTACCGTTTTTCCTCTATCTCAGATTCTAGCTCAAAGTCACAATCCCAATCGAAAGCGCAGTTTTAGCGGTTGCTTGGACTCAAAATGCCGTGAAGATTTGCGAGGTCTTGGTCTAGATCAAGTCCTTGTCATTGGTCTTGAAACCCATATTTGTGTCTACCAGACCGTTATTGATCTTCTCGGACTAGGAAAAAAGGTACAAGTAGCAGTGGATGCAGTATCTTCACGAAATCCCCTGAATAAAGAAACAGCTCTTCGAAAAATGGAGCGCGCTGGAGCCGATTTAACCACGGTAGAGATGATCCTGTTTGAGTGGATGAGAACTTCCACCCATCCCCAGTTTAAAGCCATTCAGAAGCTGATTACCTAAAATAGCGGGAAGGAATGAAGACTATTTTCGACCTTGTCAATGGATCCCCCGGTCAACCCGTAGGATGACAAAAAATAGGGGGT
>CAZRLV010000446.1:0-3017 GCA_964600955.1 uncultured bacterium | reverse complement strand
CTCGACCGGGGGATCCATCTTTAAAATCAAGAATTCAGGAGACAGAATCCAGAAGTCAGAATAAAGATAAGGATTTTTACGACCTTATGAGTGGATCCCCCGGTCAAGCCGTAGGATGACGGAGGGTGGCTTTTCTGCATTCCGGTGATTCCTCTAGTTCCGATAGTTCTCTAGTTCCTTCTTCTAAGACTTCTTCCTCTTCACGCCTTCTCCAAAATCATAAAATGCAGGGCATTATTTAGACTCTGTGTTAACACCCCTATTTTTTTTACTTCCACAGACTCGGCTTTACTGGTGAGTCGTGGGTTATCAGGGACTTGCCCCTTTAGATAAGAGCTAAAAACTTTTTGTTGATCCAAAATGCTAAGTGCCAGTCCGAGATGCGTGGAACCGGTGGCGCAGATGGGATGACCGCAGAGCAAGGACGGGGAGAGGAGAATTACTGAGCCGTTTTCCTTTTGGTTTCTCTCTAGGAAATGATTAAGCTGAACCTGCTCGTCTGCGAAATTATCAAATAAAATCAAATCAAGGTCTTTCCAGGAAATTTCAGCGGCCTTGAGTCCCTTGTCTATCACCCTTGAAAGAACATCCGGGGGCAGGGTTCGTTGAAAATATTTTTCGAGGTAGGAATATTGAACGCCAGAAAGCACCCGGGCCCTGGGGCTCAAGGAGGATTGCTCAACCTCGTCTTCGCTCATGAATAAAAAGGCCCCTGCCCATTCAGAAGGGTAATAAACCGAATCCGTCTCCGGGCAAAATTTTGGATTTTTCTTGGAGAAATTATGGATCTCCAGGAAGAAAAAATCCAGGTAGTTTACGAAGAGGTGGTTGCTATTGATCGCCAGACAACGAGGCAACAGGCCATTTCTAATTTTGATATAGCTTTCCTGAATGGCGACCGATCCTGAATCTTCCCCGAAGAAATTGGCGTTTTCACCGGTGATTTCATAATCCAGCGCCAGATTGGCTATGACATTATTTGGGATCTTATAGACCGGCACCATGGGGTGCACATAAGAAAAACCGGTCCCGATACGACTTTCAAACACTTCTTTCTCATAACCAAGTTTGTTATTGGCACAAATGCGATAGCCGTTTCTTAGGCCTACAAGCCCGTACCAATTATTCATGGTACCGACATAAAGACCGGTTTCTTGCCCCTTAACACGCTCTATGAGATCATTTTCCTCAAGCAGTGAGCGTGTGGCTACATAGGCATAACGGGCTTCAATAGGGCCATTGTTAACGCAGCCGTTTTTTATAGGATGTTTAAGAAGCTCATCCCAGGGAATGCGACCCACGACTTGATTCTCAAGAGCCGACTCCAAGAGACTGGTAATTCCATCTAGAGGGCTGTTGTTTTCAAGAAGACTCTCAAAAATCGCGCCATCGTTCATCCCATGATAGGAGAGAGAATGTGACGGACCAATAAAAACTTTTTGCATAAGACCCCAAAAAAAAGGTGGTCTAGCGAGTCTAGTACCTCGAGGTACTAAATTCAAGTCAGGGAAACCTGATAGGGAGAGAAGGAACTAGAGGAATCATCGGAGTGGGGAAATGAAAGAGGAATCTTCATATTCTCTAGTTCCTTCCTCTTCTTTATTAAAATAACACCCCAAAGATTTCTTCCCAGTTTGGGTCAAGTAGAACCCAGGTGATGTGGATATATGCCAGGGTTAGGACTCGTTTTAGCCAGATGGGGAAGAATTTTTCGTCCCAAAGTAGCAGAGTGGGAATTTTGTATTTGGCGAAAAGATAGACAAAATTTAAAACGACGGCGGCTCCCTGGGCAGTGCCCCAGAGGACGTAATTATAGGCCCAACCATGGCTGAGGCCCACCGCGCTAAAGTAGATCAAAATGACGGCCAAAAAGCGCTTGCCCTCAAATTTCGCAAAATTCCTAAAAAGGATGTAGTCTCTGGCCCAGCGGGCGATAGACATATTCCAGCGGGTCCAAAAGCTTGCCACACTGCGCACTTTATAAGGTCGATCAAAATTGGGCTTAGCGAAAGGATAGCCCATCAGGGTCGAAAACCCGCGCGTGAAATTGATGTAGGAGGCCACCCTAAAGTGTACTACAAATGCGACAGCGTAGGCATAGATTAAAACCCGAAGATAAGGGGCGGAGTCAAAGTCCAGGGCCTGGGGAGTGGCGTAAACAAAGGAAGCTTCAGCGATAAGGGACAATCCAAAGGAGGATGCAATCAGCTTCAAGCCCTTTTTCCAGAAGATCGGCATGCGCCTTTTACGATAGTATTCACTCCACTCGTCCAGGGTTTCCAGAGGACCTGAGAAAAGCACCGGCCCATGCCAGAAAAATCCCAAGGTCTCCTGGAAGGAATAGCGGACTTTTTTGATCCAGAGCTCGTGAAAAATATTATAGCCGCGTGAGAAGTTATAGCAGGCAAGCACCAGGATTTCGAATTGAAACATATCGGCATGGGCATAATGATGGAAATCTTCGCGGTTCAGCGCCCAAAAATACAGGCCCCATCCCAGAAACCAAAGCGGCGCCATGGGATGATCGCTTATGCGATAGCGCACCGGGTAATAGGTTAGCAACAGTGAAAATGGAATCAAGAGATAGAGGGAAATGGGGGAGTAGTGATAGACAAAGATGATGCCTGAAATAATAAGCAGGAAGGGATGATGGACCTTAGGGATCAACCGCGAGAAAACCAGCAAAACGACGAAAAAAAGCAGATTAAAGTTATTGAGCTGGAACTCAAGGGTTTCAAAAGAAATATAAGAGAAAATCATTTTTTTTTGAAGAAGAAGGAACTAGAGAACTATCGGAACTAAAGAACTACAGAATAAGAAGAAAAGAATTGTAGATGGAGCTCCCGGTCGAACCCGAGGATGACGATTCCAGCAATATCCGCCTCTCCTCTTTCCCCATTCCGATGCTTCCTCCAGTTCCGATAGTTCTTTAGTTCCTTCTTCAAGCTATTCTTCTTATGATATCAGGGCGATTGCATCTAAATCTTCGTGTTTAATGTAATTTTTTAATTGGTTTA
>CAZRLV010000445.1:0-3020 GCA_964600955.1 uncultured bacterium | reverse complement strand
CAGGGCACATTGTCCTCAGATGATTCTTTACCCGCAAGCATCAACTCGATTGCCTTCGCGCAAGATCTCATCTCAAATCCCGAAGCCTTCTATACCTGGTGGGAGATTAAATATGCCTGGTTTATGCGTTTTACCAAACCCGATGGCTCGGTCCACAAAAAAGTCATCAAAACCGGAAACCTGGCGGAGATTTTTCTACTCAATCTAATGGCCCCCCTGGGAAAATCTGGCTCCTTATAATCTGGTGGCCGATGGGAATACAACACCCACGGCTGCCAATCCATTGATGCGCTATCTTGGAAATAACGCGGATGCGCGCAAGCGTGATCGCAAGATTCATGTGCGCATACCCCTTTTTAATCCTGGAGCTATTTTGGATTCAACGGATGATCTTACTGAAATGAATCAACCCATTCAATCTTTTCGATTTGACGATAATTTCACTTCTCTCTATTCTCAAATCCACCCGCTTTCCTTTAAGGTTCCTACTGAGCCCACTATTATCGAGATTGGCTTTCAACTTTTTTACCCGACCATGAATTGGGAAGGTCGCGATGAATTGACCCCAGGGTCAGGCGCCTATCGTTATTATGACGCTGTATATTGGGGGCCTGCCTCTGTCACTGCGGGCGTCCATCAAGGGATTGACTTCACTCAGGGGCCACTTGTTTTTGGTTCAGACTCTTTTAGTACATGGCCGATCCTAGCAACTCAAAGAGTTTTGGATCTGGCTTCCCCTGGTTTAACGATGGATGCTGATGCCAGTGCCCTGGGTCTGGAGTTGTCCGATCTGCAAACCATCAATGGCAAACAACGTGTTGATGGTGGATTTCGTCCCCCGGGCACTGGAGACGAAGTCGATTATTTGGCCCCTGGAAACCGCATCGATCATTTTGTGGATCTTGTGGTTCTAGACAGTAAGGCCCCGCGACTACAGACCATAAAAGGCAGAAGTGTTACCGCGTCTACCGGGGGGCGTTCCACGGGAGATATTGTTCTTGAGGTCACTGACAATAATCCCTATGCCCTCTGGGACAGTTTTGAGACTGTGGGCAATGCTGGAGCCGGCTCCGATCCTGATGATCGTTTCAGGGTGCCGGCTCTAGTACAGTTTTCTTATGAGGTGGGATATGATCCCCGCACCCTTTTCGGCTTGGGTCTTAAAAGCGCCAATGCCGGACTGAAGGGTGAGCGCGCTTATGGGTTTAATTTGTCCTTTACCAGCCTGCAAACAAATCAAAGCCTCATTACAAATGATGGCGCAGACCTTCCCCTCTATGATCTGACGTTAGCAGGCTCTGCAACCCCGGCGATAGAAACCGCGCGTGGATATAGCTATAGTCCTGCGCGTATCACCGCCGTTGATTTTAATTACCCCTGGAAGGTTCCAAGTAATGGTTACCCCAGTGATGGAGTTTTTATTGAACGGGGCAATCAAATGCATATTGGGTTTTCGGCGGCCACCGATAACCCCTCGGGTAGTGCAGGTAATCGTCAGTCTCGTGATCGAATGAACGATAATGCCCCTGGGTCGCGTCATAAATACTATCCCCCATTGCAAAGCATTACCAATCAGCAAGATCCAGGGGTTCGCTCGGATGACCCAACAGTGAATCACCCGGGACTTAATGCCTGGCTGATCTCCTTTATTCCAGACCTTGCCTCTGAGGCTCCCTATTATCTTCAACCCGACCATCTTGACGGGCAAACGCGGGTTGAGTTTCTAGATGAAAACCCAGGGGCCAGTTCGGGCGATGATGACGATTACACTCGTTTAGATTCTTCCTGTTTAAGCTCGGCAACACCCGTTTCTGCCATCCCTGATGATTGTTCGATCCATACGCGCTGGAGGGTAAAAGGGGAGTTTCTTCAGGCGCCGTTTTTTGTCAATGGTTCTCAGGAACAATCAGATGTGGCTACGATGACCTATAATATCTTTGCCAAGGCCCGTGATGTGAGAGTTTTAAAACCCCTGGATGGCTTTGATTCTTCACTGGGAATTGATTGGTCAAATCCGGGTACAGATTGGTTTAGCGGCAACTTCAGCTCAGACTGGCCTGAGTTTGATTTTTCATCGACTTGGAAACGTGTAATGGGCCTGGAAAACTATGGGGAGAATCAAAGCCTGGGGGGAGCGGGCCAGGCAGTTACCGATAATCTGGATCAGAAAGTCGACCGTTACTATGATAATGAGCTTCAGCGCCGAGCTACGCGCGTAGCCACCTTGCAGGTCAGCGATAACGACGCGCCTAATTTTCGCGTCACCTTGGTGGAATTCAAATACAATACTAAGGTGGAATATACAGTCATGAGCGCTCAAGGGGTGAATCACAACACCAATCTAGACAGTGATCGGGTTGTCGTTTTTCGCACAGAAGATAAACGTGATTCTCAAAACTCCTTATTTGACAGCTTAGCCACTTATGAAGAATTTGATGAAGCCACTTACCAGGTGGGCGGTGCCGCGAGCCCCACTGCTCGTTTTCAGATGAATGTCATTGAACCTTCGGCGCTAGATCAGCATGATGCCTTTCATATCCCCGAGGATGTGCGTTTTATGGTGAAGGTAGAAGCCACTGACAATAAAGACCTTGATGAGATCTCCATTACGATCCGCAGTGCCGCCGATGGTAGCGCCGCCTTTACGCCCGCCATTGCCGGCATTTCGCATATCAGCACGGATCCCGGTTCACACGCCTTTCCAGAGCGCAGTTCAAGCGCAGGAAGAATTTACCAGCAAGCCAAGATTTTGACCGGCTATCATCTCTACCCCAATGCGAATTACTATGATGTGATCCAGGTAGACGTAACCGATAATGCAGGCAACCAACGTATCCTGGACATCCCCATCATCGTCATCGGCCAGGGAGTCCATTTCCGCCAACTAGGAGATCAAACAAGAACGGAATGAGGAAGAGAAGAGGGAACTAGAGAACTATCGGAACTAAAGGAATCATCGGAATGCGGAAAGGAAAAAATAGTCGCCATCTTCTGCTTCCACCTCCCCGCTCTTTTCTTAT
>CAZRLV010000444.1:0-3020 GCA_964600955.1 uncultured bacterium | reverse complement strand
TCCTACCCGGTGAGATCACCTCACGCATCGTCGCCGATGGCTCTATTCAGACTCAGAAGATCCTCACCGGGGCCGTGGATAACACCAAAGTCGTCCCTGAATCACTACTGGATCAGGATGTCAAAACCGATGCCATCACGCTCGTCAAAATCCAGGCCGGGACTTTGACCAACCGTGAAATTTTAGACTTTAGCCTTCAAAATGAGGACTTTCAGGATGAGTCAATCAAGCGAGTGAAACTGGCTGCCGATTCTATTCGCACCCAGCATCTGCAATCGAGCATCCTCGATTCGTTTCAGCTTCAAGTCACAGAGATCAAAAGAGAACATTTCGCTCTAAAAACCGCTGGGGGTTCCGAATTTATAGATCTTTCCCTGGTCAATGAAGATTTTCTTACCAATACCATTAACCCCTCGAACTTGACTGTGAACAGTGTTGATACCCAGCATATCCAAACGGACGCCATCACCCGTGAAAAAATATCTACAACCGGGATCAGCCTGGAGCGTTTTCGGCCCTTTGCTTTTCAAAGTTCAGAAATTGGGTCAGATCAGGTCACCGCCGGACACCCAGATCAGGCCTCAATTCTTGGCCTACATATTAAGGACCAAAGCCTTATTTCTGATGATTTAACTGAGGGAAGCATAGCAGGTGTAAAAATTAAACCCCTGTCGCTACTCAATGAAAATATTGTTGCTGGAACCATCGTTGAGCCCAATCTGATTGATTCAGCCGTCTCAAACCAACATCTTGTTCTAGACTCTGTAGATTCGGTAGATATACACACAGAA
This sequence comes from uncultured bacterium, assembly GCA_964600955.1. Lineage (GTDB taxonomy): Bacteria > Muiribacteriota > UBA6191 > UBA6191 > UBA6191 > CAZRLV01. Next base: position 2,229 of record CAZRLV010000444.1, on the reverse strand, counting down.
ACTCTCACCACAGCCCGAATCCAGGACCAGGCGGTGCAAACCCATCACATCATCAATACCTCGCAAATCGAAGAACATTTGGCAAATAACGCAGCAATTAGCGGGAAATTTGCAAGTGATAGTGTGGACCGCTCTAAAATCCAAACCCGCAGTTTACTGCTCGATAATTTCAATGCGGACTCAGTGGTTGAAGGTAAAATTGCTAGTGAGACCCTAAAAACCGATCGTTTTGGTGATGAGGAGCTTGATTCCGGCGATTTCGGAGATCTTCAGATTCTCTCTTCGCATCTAAGCACCCACGCTGTTACTGAAATCAAGATCCAGGAAGGAACCCTCAGTTCGCGCGTTTTGGGTGCAGATATCATTTCAACCCCCAAGATTGCTCCGTTAACCCTGATCAATTCACTTTTTGGGGATAGTTCCGTGGGAGAATTCAATATTGGCACCCAGCAGATTGATACCCGTGTTATTGAAGATGCCAATTTATTACGAGTTCATCTGGCCTTCAATTCCACCTCGGCACGTACTCTGCAAGCCTCCACCATCACTTCAGCTTCGATTAAGCCGCTCACCCTCAGCTCACGCTCCCTGGACAATAATCAGGTAGATGAGAATAAAATCATCCCAAAAAGCCTGACCACGCGCGTCCTCGAAGACCGAAGTATTACAGGCGCATTGGTTGTTCAAAATTCCCTGACCCCGCTTGAGGTTCTAAGTCACACCATAGAAGCTGAAAAAATCGCTCCGGGGGCCATTACCAGCTCCAAGCTCAAGACTTCAATTCTCACCTCAGGTCATATTGTCGACGGTAGTCTGCTCTCCTCACATTTCACCACAGCTATGGTCCTAAACCGCATGATTCTTGATGAGTCCATCGCCTCTTTTACCATTGCCACAGAGACTCTCATAGAAGAAAACATTTTCAGCAACACGCTAACGACCTCCAAAATCTCTGCCGGGGCCTTAGAGAATCAGATGTTTGAAGAAAATGTTTTTGATGAAAACCGAATTGAGGGACCGATCCCGGCCTCACTGTTTCAGGAAAGCTCGATCTCCGGTGATCTTTTTCTAGATGGTAGCCTGACCGGCGCTAAGATCAAGACCCAAACCCTGCTTGGACTTCATCTGCAAAACAGCGCCGTTACAGCGGCCAAACTCAAAGCAGATATTCTCTACCCCACACATTTGGAAAACGGCTCGGTCACCACGGCCAAGATGGCTAGCGCCATTATCATCAATGAGCACCTCCAAAACCAAATCATTGAGTCTTCACATATCGTCAACAAATCCATCTTCAGAATTGATATGGAAACACGCACGATCCCTGGCACCAAGTTCGTGGATGCAGCCATCGAGAGAGATAATGTCAAAGCTGGAGCCATACCATCTGAAGCCATCGCCCATTTTGCCATTACAGCCGATCTTTTCCAACCCGCTTCCTTCTCCAGCTCCAAGATAATCACGGGAGCTATTCATAAAGAACATCTGGCGGCGCGTACCCTCTCAAGCGGGCATGTTCAGGCCAATACAATCACGTCTTCCAATTTTGATCAGCATTTTTTCGTCGATAGCACAGAAATAGAGGCCAATGCATTTGATTCAAGCCACCTCAAGAACCAGAGTCTACATCCTTATCATTTTGCGCAGGACTCGATACAAAAGGCCAAGATCTCCACCCTGAGCGGACTCCGGTTTCAAAAATACAGCATCTCTCAAGAAAAAATAGCCGTAGATGCCGTCACCGGAATTAAGATCGAGAGTAATACCCTCGGGGAAATTACGCGCGGTATTCTTTATCTTCAAAACAATGAGAATTTGGCCCGCATTGAAGAAAAAGCCAGCTCTACTACCATTTGGAATAATGCCTCAGCTCTGAGCAACACAGGTCTCTCCAAAGAACCCAACAATGGCACTCGTTTCGTCTATAGCTCGGGTACTCGGCTTCTAAGAGCCAATCTCAGCGATGGGAGCTCAGTGACGGTTCTCAAGGATTTTACACCCAGTGTAATTTATGATCTCGATTGGTATGCCAGTGATCAATTCTATCTGGTCTTAAAGGATGGCTCTAACCCCTATTCCCTATCATCCTGGGATGAGAGCCTTGATAGTCTTACTGCAAAAACCTCCGGCATCAAGGAGTTTCAACGGCTCGACAGCACACATATTCTGGGAATTGACAGCCAGGATCGTTTGGTTTTTACCACGGAGATCAGCTTTAGTGATGCCACC
>CAZRLV010000443.1:0-3021 GCA_964600955.1 uncultured bacterium | reverse complement strand
GATAAATTTCTGAGCTGCGCTGTCAAGCCTTAATGCTCAAAATCTTAAATTCTTGTCCCCCATTCTGATTTCTGGCTCCTGTATTCTGTCTCCTTGGATTCCTATGCTTCTTTGCGCCCCCTATGATAAGATGCACCTCCTATGACTGAAGAGTCCGGAGAAAGAATCATCTTTGCCTCAGATCACGGCGGTGTGGCGTTAAAAAAGGCTTTGCTTGAGTGTTCCCGTGATCTGGGGTTTTCCCCAGTTGATATGGGTACGCAGTCGCGAGAATCCGTGGATTACCCGGATATTGTGGCCCGGGCCGTAGCGATGTTTGAAGAGCGGTCTGCCCACTATATGGTTCTGGTTTGTGGTTCTGGCTTGGGGGTTTGTATGGCCGCCAACCGATTTTGCAAAATGAGGGCGTTTTCTACGGATAATCCTTTTTTGGCTCGGCTTGCCAGACAGCATAATCATGCGAATTGCCTCTGCTTGGGTGAACGAATCATTGGAGTAGGGCTCGCCATGGAAGTTATGAAAGTTTTTCTCGGTGCAGAGCAGGATTCTTCGGAGCGTCATGCACGACGAGTTGAGAAATTGGGATTGCTATGAATTCAAAATTGACAATCTGTGATCACCCTTTGATTCGACATAAGCTTACCTGGATGCGTAGTGAGGATACAGACCCCAAGCTTTTTAGAGAACTCATCAACGAGATTTCATCCTTAATGGTGTATGAGGTTACACGTGGGGTGTCTGTTAAAGAGGTGCGCGTTAAAACACCTCTTGATGTTGCCGACGGATGGTTGGTTGATCCGGAATCCATTGCGGTGGTACCTATTTTAAGGGCCGGTCTGGGTATGATGCACGGTGTTATGAATGTAGTGCCCATGGCCCGTGTGGGCCATATAGGGCTGTACCGGGATTCAACAACCCTTGAGGCCGTTGAATATTATTGCAAACTCCCTCAGTCCCTGGAAACAAAATTTACAATTCTGGTAGACCCCATGCTGGCCACCGGGCATTCCACCTCAAAAGCTTTGAGCATTCTCAAGGAATATGGGGCGCGCAAAATTGTATTTGCGTGTATCCTGTCTGCCCCCGAAGGTGTGGCCTATCTTCAGGAGCATCATCCTGATGTTGAGATTTATACCGGGGCTTTGGATGAAAAACTCAATGAAAAAGGATATATTCTTCCCGGCCTGGGGGACGCGGGAGATCGACTTTTTGGTACAAAGTAAACGTAAGAAGATAAGAGATGGAGGTTTCAAATGTCTAAACCATGGTTTTTTACCTCGGAGTCGGTGACTGAGGGGCACCCGGACAAGATGGCGGATCAAATATCCGATGCTATTTTGGACAATATTTTGACTTCAGATCCAACGGCACGTGTGGCCTGTGAAACTGCAGTGACAACTGGAATGGTGCTGGTCATGGGCGAAATCTCCACGGAATGTTACGTGGATGTGCCCAGGGTTGTGCGCCAAGTCATTGAAGAAATAGGCTATAGGGACGCAAGTCATGGAATTGACTATAAAAGCTGTGCTGTGTTGAGTTCCATTGATGAGCAGTCACCCGATATTTCACAGGGAGTGACTGAGGCTCTTGAAAATCGTGAGCAAAATGGTGATGCACTGGATCAGGTAGGTGCGGGCGATCAAGGAATGATGTTTGGTTTTGCCTGTAAGGATACAGCTGAACTTATGCCATTGCCCGTGACTTTGGCACATAAGCTTACCCAGCGTTTGGCTGAAGTTCGCAAGCGCGGCTCTTTGAGTTATCTCAGACCCGATGGGAAGTCCCAGGTCACGGTAGAGTATGATGGATTTCGACCGGTACGTGTGGATACCATCGTTATTTCCACCCAGCATGACCCTGAAATTAGCAACGAAACTCTAAGAGAAGATATATTCAGACAAATTATCGAACCTGTAGTTCCCGCAGAACTGCTTGATGAAAGTACGCTTTTGCATGTTAATCCCACAGGTAGGTTCGTTGTTGGTGGACCTCACGGAGATGCAGGTCTGACGGGGCGTAAAATTATTGTAGACACCTATGGGGGTATGGGTCGTCATGGTGGAGGCGCTTTTTCAGGCAAGGACCCTACCAAGGTAGACCGTTCGGCAGCCTATGCTTGTCGTCATATTGCCAAAAACCTAGTTGCGGCGGGACTGGCCTCACGCATTGAGGTTCAGGTAGCCTATGCCATTGGAATGTCCAAGCCCATGTCGGTTATGGTCGATAGCTTCGGGACAGGTGAGGTCAGTGATGACCGCATCTCTGAGATTATAGAAGAAGTCTTTGACCTTCGACCTGCGGCAATTCTCGAGAATCTCAGGCTGCGACGTCCAATTTATCGACAGGTGGCTGCCTATGGGCATTTTGGTCGTGAAGACCTTGACCTTCCCTGGGAAAAATTGGACAAGGTAGAAGAGATCAAAGCTCAGTTATAGGCGGTTTAAGACAAAATCTGGCCATTGCGCCTGCTTATGTAGGCTCCGGGGAAAACTGAAGAATTCACTTTGCCCCAGACATGAACCCCGGCCCCCACATCGACGATGAGAGGGTCGGGGTATTTTAATGGCTATTAGATTTTTGATTTTATTTGTTGCTCTGGCAGGCTTGTCTCACCTGGGTGCGCATAATACCTGGTACGGCTCTACAGGCCTGATTCAGGTGCCGACCACGTCTTTGGTAAGGTCTCAAGAGACGGCGCTTTCGGCGTATTCTTCTTTTGGCGGAGAAGACCCGCATTTTGGGTGGGCGGCAAGCTTTGCTTTTTCAGATCGTGTGGAGCTCAGTCTTGCAGACACTGCGGGATGGGATAAGCGCCGAGGCTCCTCAACTTTGTTCGGTTTGAAGTATGTGCCGGCATCCACTCTCGCTGTAGGAGTTTTAATGGACTCTGACACGGATTATCAGCATACGATTTACGGGATTATGGGATCTCCAGAAAACTCAGTTTACCTGGGGGTCGGGAGTAATTTCGGAAATGGCTCGGCTCGCAAAGCTTTACTTGGAAACTACTCCAGAGTCAGT
>CAZRLV010000442.1:0-3042 GCA_964600955.1 uncultured bacterium | reverse complement strand
ATGTACGGTGGTGTGGGGGGGAAAGCCCGCAAGGGCTTACCTATCCCGATTCAAATGGTCGAAGAGATCTTCATCTTCATTCTGACTCCTGTCTCCTGACTTCTGAATTCTTGATTTTCGTGGTTAGACCTCTTCTTCATTTGCAACAAACCCTTGTCAATCCTCGTAATTCTATTAGAATTGAGCTCTTAACAAGGATCAAGGAGAAATTATGTTTCGCGTTTGGGTTGTCTTAGCAAGCCTATTTTATCTGATTTTACCCCTATCTGCGGACTCTTCAAAGCTGACCTGGTTTGATCTTGAAAATGAAAACTTGAGCCCGGCGTTGAATTTTTCTGCCAGCCAGGTGGACCCCGAGGAGATCGCCCGTAATTTCATTCGTTCGCAAAAGAGTGAGCTGGGGTATTTCACAGCCTATGCATCCGAGGCCTATGATACTCAAGATCTCAAGGTAAAAACGATCCGCGAAAAATCTAATGCGACGCATGTGATTTTCCATCAAGAGCTTGATGATGTGCCTGTCTTTGGTCAAACAGTGAAGGTTCATCTGCGGGGAGATCAGTCCGTGGTTCTCATGAATGGAAACTACGTAAACCTTGAAGAAACTGGGGTTAATAACTCAAGTAAAATTAGTGGCAAAGACGCAATCAATCTCGCCCTCAAAGATTTAGGTCGGTCTGCTGTTTCAAGTGTTGAGCCAGGATTCGTGCCGACACGATTGGAGCTTCTTAGGGGCTATAAAGTACTTTTGGTCTCTGAAGGCGGAGAATTTGTCTATTTAATTGACGCCCAGGAAGGCCAGATTCACGCTAAGTATAACCAAATCGCAGATTCGCCGGATCACAAAGGCAAACCCTTGAAGAAGGCAGCATTCCCGAAAACCAAGCCCCCGGTAAAATTGAAGAAAACCCCGCCCCGTTTATCACGAACTTCCCCAAGACCGGACTCTAGTCCTCGCGGCTGGGTTCATTCCAGCTCTTCAAAAGTTGATCCAGAGTTGAAGATTGTCGATCTCAAAGGACTGGACTCATCTGGGCATCTAGACGGCAAGGCCACCGCCGTTGCAAATAAAACCGCTCCCTCCAGGGCGCATTCACCCAAGGGTGAATTTCTCTATGCGTCCGATGACACGCATTATCATGAGGTCATGGTCTATTATCATATTGCTGAACTTCAGGACTATCTTCAAAATCTGGGGGTAAAAGGCCTGAGAAAGACCACGGCCACAGTGCACTATAATGACGATGATAATTCCTTTTATTCACCCAGCAAAAAAGCACTGTTTTTTGGAGACGGTGGAGTGCCTGACTCTGCAGATGCCGATATTATTTTGCATGAATATGGACATGCCATAGTGGATGCACTGGCGGGCCTTCAATCCGGTTGGGGTTCACAAGGCGGTGCTATGCATGAAGGGTTCGGTGACTATGTCGCGGCGAGCTTTTTTAATGATCCCGAGATCGGGGAATGGGACTCCACAGCTTATTCCGATACCGGCTATTTGAGAACCGTAGAAAACAGCAAGCGTTTCCCCGAAGATTTAGAGCGCGAGGCTCATGCAGACGGCGAAATCTGGGCCGGCACCCTCTGGGACCTACGAAAGCTATTGGGAAAGAAAATTGCAGACCCTCTGGTTTATCACTCCATGGACTTTCTTCCGGTAGATGCAAATTTTAAAGACGGCCTGGTGGCAATCCTCTCAGTCGATCAAACCCGGTTTCAAAGCAAATATAAAAAGGCCATCCTTAAGACCTTTCAAAAGCGCGGAATCAAGCTGGAAGACCCTCAAAAAGAAGATAAAAAAGCCCGTTTCGAAAATCTCTATGAAGAATGATGAAGATAAGAACTAGGAATCATAGGTAGCAGAGGAATTAAGGCCCCAAATCTTCTCGTTCTTTGCTTCCTTCCCCATAATTTCGTCATTCTACGGCTTGACCGGGGGATCCATCTTGAAATCAAAGACCACAGAACCAACGGAACTAGAGGAATCATCGGAATGGGGATTGGAAAACAATAGTAATTTTTCTTTTTCCATCTTCCTGCTCTTTTCTTCCAATTCTGTAGTTCTTTAGTTCCGCTAGTTCTCTAGTTCCTTCCCACTCCCCCTGTCTCCCCAATTCTACTTATGATATATTCCTCCCTTGAAACAAATCTCATCAAGGAGAGCTCATGCGAACTGCCTCAATTCTTTTTTTGCTAAGTCTTTATCTTCAGTCGGTTGGGTATTGTGTTACCGGCTTTACTCCTGAGGTAGAAGTCTGGAAATCTGAGCTTTCGGGTAAGGTGCTTGGGGCTGGCGGTGCGGGTCAGGGCACCATCAAGGCGGACGAAGATAATGCCACCGGCTTTGGCGCCAATTTGCATATCATGGGCTTTAGTTCCAAGCTGACCTATCAACCTGCAAGTTATGATACTAATCTCACCGTGGATACAAATTTTACATTTGATGGAAAAGCCTATCAGGTCCAAGATAGTCTAAACCTGAAATTCAAATGGGATAGCTGGGACTGGGCATATCGCTGGGGAAGCCTCGGCGGTGACCTGGCTTTGATGAAATTACAGTTTGGGTTGAAAGTAGTGGATGCCGGGGTAAATCTCTCCGGTACCAGACTCGCTGGAGGTGCTGCCCCAACTGTAAATTTTGAGGAAACTATTCCTATTCCTTATCTGGGGTTCTCAGGAGACATTAAACTGAAGGAATCCTGGAGGTTTGCCAGTTCACTGAAATACTTGGACTTAAGTGTGGCCGATAATGACGTCTCTTTTCTAGATTTTAAGGTGGGACTGCGTTACTTAATCAATGGAAAAGATGATGGCAAAGGCTCCTTTCTATTGGGATACAGAAAACAGGATCTGAGCGTCACGGCCAGCAAAGGCAAGGCAGACGAAGCACAGCTAGATTTCTCCCTAGACGGCCCCATAGCCGCCTTCCAAATTCATTGGTAAGGAAAGCCCCCTCCCTTTCGTGGTTACTCTTCTTCTTCCTCGACTTTCCATTCTTCAGAAAAAAAATTCTATATTTTCTGAGTGATGCCTTGCAGC
>CAZRLV010000441.1:0-3055 GCA_964600955.1 uncultured bacterium | reverse complement strand
AAAACTGGGAATCGACATCTCTCACCCCATTGAAGGAGAGCCAGGTTTTGGTGAATCAACTCCACCGAAAAATCCAGTGAACACGGACTGGGTGGACAAGGAACTCGCTATGCTGGATCCTTCTATAACAGGATGCAACCCTTATGGACTCTCTCTGAAAAATCCGGTTCTCATCCTGAGAGTGAATAAGTTTAAACGCCCTTTTCTAGGAAAGCTCCTGGCAAGTAAGATTTTTCAAAAAGTCAATCTCAAGCATTATAAAATTTTTGTATTGGTGGATGAAAAAAATAAGGATTTAAAGGATTATCATAAGATACTCTGGCGTGTTTTTAATAATACGGACGCCAAACGAGATCTATTTGTGGAAGGGGATCGGGCTCTGGTAGATGCCAGCTACAAACTCCCTGACGAGGGATATGATCGTGAGTGGCCCCCGGACATGGAAATGGATTCAAAGATTGTTCAAGAAATTGACCGACGATTTAAACCTGCAGACCTTGGTCTTGGCAGTGTTGACTGAGACATTGGAGGATGGAAATGGTGCGAGTTTTATTTGTTTGCCTGGGTAATATTTGTCGTTCTCCTACGGGAGAAGGGGTCATGCGCCACCTTGTTACAAAAGCGGGACTGGATGAGACGGTCATAGTGGACTCTGCCGGAACAGGCGCCTGGCATATCGGAGAGTACCCTGACAGCCGCATGACCCTGGCTGCCAGGGAACGTGGATACCGCCTTGATTCAAAGGGAAGACAGCTAACAAAACAAGATTTTAAAAACTTTGACTATATTATTCCCATGGATGCCAAAAACCACAGTTCCTGTGAGAATCTGGCTCCGGATGACGGAACGGCAAAAATCATTCCCATGAAGTCCTATGTGCGCTCGCATAAAATTGAGGGGATTCCAGATCCATACTTTGGTGGAGATGAAGGCTTTGAACTGGTTATGGATCTTATTGAAGAAGGATGCGCCAATCTTTTAGGGGAAATCACAGAAAACCTGAAAGCTTAAAGAATTGAGGCAAATATATGCAAAAAAAGGCTTTGATTACTGGGGCAAACACTGGGATTGGACTTGCCCTGGCTAAAGAACTCCTATGTAGAGACTTCTTCGTGATATCCTGTTGTCGCAGAAAGGATTATTTTTCATTTTTAAATCAGGAGTTTTCTCAAATATCTAGATCTTTTGCCCTCTATGCTTTTGATTTGGAGGCTGATTTTCTAGAGGATTTGGGCAAGATTGAGGAGGAGTGCTCGGTCCCCGATGTTTTGATCAATAACGCCGCAATTCTTATTCGTGAAACAGGAGATTTTCGCACAGATCGAAACGGACTTGATCGAAGTTTTCGTGTCAACCTACAAGCACCCATGGCGATCTGTGAATATTTTGCACCCAAGATGGCCCATAAGAGCTGGGGCCGCATCATTAACGTTTCGTCCAAGATGGGTTCACTGGGAGACAATGGTTCTGGAGGACATTTTAATTACCGCGCCAGTAAGGCCGCTTTAAATATGTACACCATCAATCTTGCACACCAATGGTCGCATACAGCTGTAAAGGTATTTACGGTTCATCCCGGATGGATAAAAACCCGCATGGGGGGTGCTTCGGCGCCTGATGAAATAAACCTTTCTATTCCACGAATCCTATTTCCACTCACTGACGAAGCAGAGGCCCTGCATGGACAATTTCTTTGCGGAAGCGAGATTTTGCCCTGGTAAGGGGACGGAGGAAAAACCTATGAAAAACAACCAGCAAGACTCCATTTTTTCAGTCCGAGAAGAAGAATATCTTTTAAAACGACTCTCGGATAAAAGCCGCAGGCAGCTTGAATCCTTGAGTGAGAATAAGATTCTGGACCAATTTTTACATTTGGTCGCTCCATCTGACGAATTGCTTGCTTTTGAACATGAAGCGAGTCGTATCAGTTGGACAAGGAATGTGGGTATCTCTGTAGATATAGCGGATTCTCTATATCTTGACTCCAGCCTTGTATCCGAAGCAATTCAAGAAGTTCGTAGAGTATTTTTTGAGTCATTTGTAGACGACGAAGTTCTTGAAGAACTAGCGAGTTCTGAATCAACCCAAGATTCTGCCGTCGACATGGATCATGAAAAAGTGGCCACAGAAGCCTCTGACTCTCAGGAGGAAGAGGATTCCAGCGATGAAGAACCCGTAGAGGAAAGCCCGCTAGAAGAGGAAGAAGATCTACTCTCCAGAGTGGGTGAGCTTGATCAAAATACGCTAAGTGGAGATGGTGAGGAAATTCATGCCGATGAGTTTTCCAATCTTTCCGAGATTCAATCGGAGGACGCCCAAAGCGAATCACAGGATCCACCCGTTGAACAGGATGCTGCCGATATCGATGCACTGATTGACGCAGAAATGGCCGAAGAAGAAAGCGCTGCAGAAAGCACTAAAGATGTGGATTCTTCCCCGGCTGAGGAATCAGAAGAAACTGATGACTCACCTGAGACTGTGGAAGAACCAGACCCAGCAGACATCGACGCTGAGATGGCTGGTGAACCCCCTGAGGAGGAGTCTGCCGCCCCTGAAGCATCCGAGGGATCTGAGACTAACCCCACGGATTCGGCAGATATTGATGCCTTGATTAACGCCGAAACAACTGGCGAAAAATCCCCTGTTGAAGAGCAAGCAGATGTAGAAGAAGCAGAACCTGAAACCGAGCCTGCTGAAACCAGCCAGGGGGCGGAATCAGAAGTGGATGAGACCGCTTCCGAGCCTTCTGAACTCGACTCTTGCATCAACCAACTCAAAGAACTGGGCATGGAGGATGAACGCATCGAGACCCTCGTTTCGGCGGTAAGAGAGGGTAAGGCACCCATAGAACTCGTGAAGAAAACGATTGAGAAGCTAAGCAATTAGATCGAAGCTCACTGAACAGATAGCCCTTCGATACGGATCTTGTTGAAGCCTAGATCACTTCGACCGTGGACCCAGAAGCTGATGCCTGAAAACTCCAAAGTGAGACGAAAGGGCTCTGAGAAAGCGGTCCGAATATCTACAAAAGAACTGTCAACTTTATCTATATAAG
>CAZRLV010000440.1:0-3068 GCA_964600955.1 uncultured bacterium | reverse complement strand
GAGGGTCAATCTGTCACCACAGACTCAGGAATCCCTTACTCCATTGGTTATCACGGGGATAGGGATTGTCTGGAACCCGATCTTAAAGTAAAGCCATTTCTTTATCTAATGGCTTGTTTGAGGGGCGTGGATAATCCAGAAGCAGAGTCCAACCGCTGGCTGGAGAAGTTTCATCTTCAAGCTGTTTCTCACCAGAGGATTCGGGTGCTTTCTTTGGGTTTCAGACAGAGGGTCAGTTTGGCTCAGGCCTTTATAGGAGATCCAAATCTATTGCTTTTGGATGAACCAGGAAATGGCCTCGATCCAGAAGAATTTCGCCACCTTGAAAACCTGCTTGAAGAGGAAAAAAAGAAACGAATGATTCTTGTTAGCACGCATCGTATACGAGAAGCCCGGGGGTTTGCGGATCATCTCGTATTTTTGGATCATGGCAGGATTTTGAGGCAGGGACGACGTGAGGAGGTCTTGGGTTCGCTTTCCAAACCAGAAATCTATATTGAGCTGTGCAAACCCCATCCAAGGTTTCCCCAGTTTTTAAAAGAGCTTGAAATTGAATTTAGAGTTGAAAACAATACGGGTTTTTACCTCCAGCCCCGTCCAGGGCTCCAGTCGAGCCTATTTAAGTTCCTAAGTCAAAAAGATTGTGAGATCAACGAATTCAAAACCTTAAAGCCTGATTTAGAAGAGGTGTTTTTCGCAACCTATGGAAAGAGCGCAAAATGAAACCCTATCTCGCACTCACTCGCCACCTGATACAGTCTCAGTTTTGCGCAGCACAAACCTGGGCTTTTTTAGGTGTTTCATGGGCGTTTTTGGCCTATATTTTTGCCCTGGTTATTGAACAGAGCCAGGCTGCGACTCTCGGTCCTGTTGTCTGGTGGTCGGCCTTTCTAGCGCTGTTTCAAGCCCCGCTGCTTTGCATGGGTTTTTTTTCCAAAGAAGATCGCAACGACTTTACCCTTTTGCTGCGAACCTTAAGGCTGAACGCTCACGCACTGGTCTGGCTTCCCTTTGGCCAGAGGTTTCTTTTGTTATTGATTGTGGACAGTATCCTTGTTCTTCAATATGGTTATCTTCAGCATTGGGGTAACCCTGACCCCAGCCTACACGGGTCGGGCATTCTGGGGCTGGTTCTTTTGCAGGCCAACTATCTTGCCGTTTCTATGCTGATGGCCAGCTTAACCCGCAGCAGCATCAAGGCCTGTTTGGCCTCCATAGGGCTCTTATTGTTCTCTTGGCTTCTCTACTATGGCGACCTTTTGTTTGCGGGCAAACTCAGCCTCATGGGGGCCATTTTGAAGGAATGTTCGATCTACAAACACTTTTTTTCCTTTTTGGGGGGTGGGTTTTACCTGCATGATATTGGCGCCTTGCTCTTTTTAATTGTTCTGGCACTCTATCTCGCTGGGTTATCCCTTAAACGATGAATAAAACCAGGCTTGTTTTTCTTCTGATAATACTGGCAGTTTGCTGTCTTTTGGCCGCGCTCGTGAATCTTTTGCTTCTCGAAGTTCCATCAGATTTACCATTTCATCTATTTCATATTTCCCTTTTGATTTTTTCTCTCGTCTTCATGCTAGAGTTTCGCAAAATCACAGACTTTTTTTCCAGAACCTATTTTTGGTTTGGCCCCCGTCAGGCTTTCAGGGTGGGGCTATTAACCATCGTTTTTATTTTTGCGCTATTAATTTCTTACCAGAAACCCTTGCGCTTTGACTGGACTGAAGAAGGAGTCCACACTCTTGACCCTGCCAGTCTCAAACTCTGGGACTCACTGGATTTTAGTCTTGAGGTATATTCTGATCCCATTGCAGACTCAGGCTCTCATCGGCTTATCAAGCAGTTTCTGGAGTCCCTTGGCAGTTCAATGCCGGAGGTTCAAATTGACTGGATTCACCCCCTCAAAGAGCCTGGAAAACTTGGGTCTCGGGGAATTAAAACCCTGCCGGCCTGGGTGGTTACCCTAAAAGATAAGGGTTCATTAACTCTGGAGCGGCATCAACTAATGACGCGCTCGAGGGGGACCGGGGGGCGAGTGCGATTTCTGGGAGAGACAGCCCTAAATCAAGCCTTAATGCGGCTCAATAATCGCCAAAAACTCACTCTTTCTTGGCCGTCAAAAACCCTTCTTCCTGTTTTTGACCCTTCTCCAGGTGGTTACTCCGAACTTCTTTCTATGTTCAAGGCCGATGGTTACCAATGTCTGACGACAAACACCCTGAGTCTCAGCCCAAACCCTGTGATGGTGTTTCTACCCGATTCCCCGCTTCCCGTGGCACAGCAAAAACTATTAATGCAGAGAAAAAAAGCGTCCCTTGCAACGGTTCTTATTTATGAGACTCAACCGCAAGACCCCCTGAGACAAGCCCATGAAACCTGGAAGCTCAATTTTTACCCACATCCCGTAGCAGACCCCCTCAGACCCGTGGGAAGGGAGCTGAGCTGGGTTCGTCCCCAGTCTCAGGGTCACCCCATTACCCAGGGCCTGGATCTATTGAGGTTTCCTGTAATATTTGCGGGTGTGTCGAGCTTTTCCTGTTCTGGCTCAAAAATGAAGCCGGTCTTAAAAAGCTCAGCAATAAGCTGGTCAGAAAGATCCTTAGAGGGGTCCGGTTTGCCTATTTTCAATCCAGACCAAGATCTAAAAGGCCCTCTGAGCCTGGTCTGTGAACTAGCCCCAGGATTTCTCTTGATTGGTGATCAGGATTTTCTCTCCAACCAGTTTCTGGAGCTGGCTGGAAATCGAAGCTTAATTTTAAATGCTCTCAACCACAGTTTAAACAAGCCGGAACTTCTGGGACAAAGAGTTCGTGAGCTTGAGGTTCGGCGTATCCAGAGCACCCATCAGACCAATAAAGTTTTCATCGTTTTTACCTTAATTTTGCTTCCGGCCGTTTGCTTTTCCATCGCCGCAATTTTGTATTTATTGGGGCAAAGAAATACATAAGTGTTTTCGTGAATAAAACTCTTTCCTTTCTTTTTGACCTGGCCCTGGTTTTGGTTCTTGTCTGGCTTGTTTTTTTGCTTTTCAAAAAAGAAGAACCCCGGCCATGGAAAAATCCCTTGCA
>CAZRLV010000439.1:0-3071 GCA_964600955.1 uncultured bacterium | reverse complement strand
AAAGTTGGAGAAGGAACTAGAGAACTAAAGGAATCATCGGAATGGGGGACAAAATCCGTCATTCTACGGCTTGACCGGGGGTTCCTTCAAATGGTCGTAAATAGTCTTCATTCTGATTCCTGCTCTTTCATCTCCTATGGCTTCCCGTGTGAACTCCTTCGAATTTGGTTTCGAAGCACCTTACATAGTTTTTCAAAGAAAATCTCACAGCTGAAAATGCTAATTCTTCCCAGGGGATTTCCGTGAGCTGAAACAGCCGTGTTTCAAGGGTTTCATGTCCGGGAGAAAAATCTAAACTTCTAAGTTTTGCTAGAAAAATGAGATAGACCTGATTTACATGGATAATGGAATAGAGGGTGTGGAGTCGCAATATATTCACGCTGGCATTGGCCTCTTCTTCGGTTTCTCGTAGGGCGCCTTCTTGCGGACTTTCCTGATTCTCCATAAACCCGGCAGGTAGAGTCCATAGCCCGCATCGAGGTTCGATACTGCGTTTACAAAGCAATACCTTGTCTTCAATATAAGGTAAACAACCCACGATCATGCGCGGGTTCTCGTAATGGATTCTTTCACATCCCTGGCAAATATGGCGATGACGGTTGTCATCTGGAGGGATGGCAAAGCTAAGCTTTTCTCCGCATTGACTGCAATAGTTCATTCGAGGATTTTAGCACAGTTTTTTGATATGATTTCAGACCATGGCAAAACGATTGGACCACCGCATGATGCTTCGCCTGTGTTTTGCTATGGTTCTTGCTGTGGGTGTAACGGGGCTTGTTAAATCTTATGCCTTACGCAAGGATGCTTCCGGAACCACTCCGGTTCTTGCATATCGTTATATCCTCAATGTGAAGTCTTCCTTGGAGAATCTACCTCCGCGAGATGGCTGGGGTAACCCATTTTTTTGGATGTCCAGGCAACGACTATTGGTTTCAGCAGGTCTGGATGAGCGTTTTCATACTCTGGATGATCTAATTTTTGTCTGGCTGGGAGCAGATTGTTCTGCTTCCATGCGTCAATGGTTTCGCTCAGGAATCAATGACGCGGATTTAAGACCTGAAACCCTACCCGACTCCTTACGTTGGAACAGTAATCATTTCAGGGTTGAGGGGCCAGGAGGCTCCTGTTCAATCCCAGACCTATCCGGTCTCGACGGGCTTTATGGCACTCAAGATGATTTATTCACCAGGGTAGTGGTGTTGATTGAAGGGAAGCCACCGAAGAGGAAGAAAAAGAAATTAACCACGAAAAACACGAAAGGGTGAGAAGAAAGAAGGAACTAGAGAACTATCGGAACTACAGGAAGCATCGGAATTGGGGAAGAGAAGAGGAATCAATAGGAGCAATAGGATCAATGAAATGGGGAATAAAATACCGTCATCCCATGGCTTGACCGGGGGATCCACTCAAATGGTCGTAAAAATTCTTCATTCTGTCTCCTTCCCCAATCTTCCCCAATCTTCTCCAATCCCCTTCATTCCCCTTCATTCCCCACATTCATTAAGTAGTTTTTTGTAGCGTTCGTATCTTCCTCGATCCATACGCCCTTGGATTACGGATTCGGGAACTTCGCATTCATCCTCACCGTCGTGTATGCAGTCCTGGTAGCGGCACTGCGGTAAGGGTGGAAATTCCGGGTAACAGTTTCTGAGCTGTTTTCTTGGCACATGATGCAAAAAAACCTGGGAGAATCCGGGGGTGTCAGCCAGATAGGTTTTTTCCCATAAAGGATAGATTCTTGTGGTTGAGGTGGTTTGTCTGCCGGATCGGCAACGCTCACTCCATTCACCCACGCGCACATCCAGATCCGAGTTGAGGTGATGCACGATCGAGGATTTACCCGCGCCCGAAGGGCCTATGAGAAAGCTGGTTTTTCCCTGGAGCAGATTTCGAAACTCCTCATGATTCACAGGCTTTTGGACTGAGAAAGGCAAAACCGTAAATCCTGCCGCGCGATAAATTTTAAGACTCGTTTCAAGATCTGCAGGTTTTTCAAGGAGATCCCATTTATGAAGAATGAGAACCGGTGTAAGTTCCATTGCTGAAACCATAGCGAGAAATCGGTCAGCCAGCAGGGGATGGAAACTGGGTTCCAGGGCCGGCAATACAATCAGGACCTGATCAATATTAGCTATCAGTATTTGCCCCTCTCGGCTCTGTTTACTTCCTTCCTTCAGACGAAATCCCTTGGCTCGCCTTAAAACGGATGTTCTTTCACCGATGGAAACAATAATGCCATCATGTGCTGACTGAAGTTCCACCAATACATGATCTCCAACGACCACGAGGTTCTTAGTGTCTTGATTTTTCTTGAGCACTCCACGCAGGCGGCAGGAAATCTCGGTTCCCTGCGAATTAAGGCCATAAAAATATCCACCATGTCTACGATGGATTAAAACTTGAACGGTTGAAGACATTTTTTTGGATACCATTTGAAAGATCATCCTACCAGATCTGCAAAGGTTTGCTATAATCAGGGCTGGGGCAAAGGGATGTCGGACCTTTTCTTGAAAGAACTCTCGAGATTTGATGCCGCCGGCGTCGTTGAAAATCTTCGGGAAGCGGACCCTTTAGAGCTCTGTATCCGTCAATTTAAGCGGCTTTCAGACATTCTTAACTGGAAACTTTCTTTCTGGTCTATTGAATCCCTTTTTCGAGAGCGCAAGCTGGTAGATTTAGCTTTGGATGATCTGGAGTTCTGGTATTCGCACTTCTTGCTCTTGGATCATTGGTTGCGTTGGGTTCCTGAAAAGGAGGTTCACTGGGTTATTCAATCGCGTTCTATTTACAGGATTCTTTCGGATCGGGGGGTTCATTGGGAAGTCAGCGAGGAGATTCAGCGGGTTCCACAAGTAAGCGAGGTAAAACTCCTAAAGATATTTTCGCGCTTTAACGAGAACCCAGGTAGCTTGCACCCGGTCCAGTTGTGTTGTGAAGCCGTATTGAAGATTGGTAATCTAGGGTATTTTGGGGAATCTCCCGGCATGGGTTTGTATTTTCTTCTCCTGCATATGTTGAAGCTTCATAAGTATCCGCTTTTTGAATTGGACCCAATTCGCCATGAATGCTTG
>CAZRLV010000438.1:0-3072 GCA_964600955.1 uncultured bacterium | reverse complement strand
GTGGCTCATGGATTATGGACGTTACGCCCTTTGTCTCTATGACCGCAAAACCAAGGAAGGGGTGCGCGTCTTTGTGGATTATCCTAGTATTGATGCTAAAAAAACCCCCCTACTGCGCAAATTTTTCGATGGGTCCCGAACCTATGAGACCGTGCCTCGTCCCAAACAACAATTACAGGTTATTGATGAGTTTCTCACCGTAGAAAACCAAATTTTGGGGTTGAACCGCGTATGGGTCAACTTACCTGAAAAAAGAGACCTTCCCTCTCCAGCCTGCTGTATCACCTGCCATGAGTGGTTTCGAACCTTTAGTCAAGAGACTGAGTGTCAAGCTTGTGCTGGAAAGTCCCTGTATCATCATCCATGATT
Organism: uncultured bacterium; assembly: GCA_964600955.1. GTDB lineage: Bacteria > Muiribacteriota > UBA6191 > UBA6191 > UBA6191 > CAZRLV01. The sequence continues at coordinate 2,703 of CAZRLV010000438.1, read as the reverse complement.
AGGATCCAATGTTTATTTCTGGGCTGCCTCGCCCTGGTTTTTGGCCTGACTTCTGGCTGGGCCAGAGAGAACGGACCCCAAGATCCCTTTCGTCTGACAGAGCAATCTTTTCGATTGGCAAAAAAAGAACAAAAGCTCCTCTTGGTTTTCGTTGGATCAGATGTCTGTCTTGAGTCCAGATCCTTTTTGCGCACCATGGCCAGAAATTCGAAGCTGATGAAACTGATTGAAAACTCCTTTGTTTTTCGGATTCTGGATTATGACCTGAACCCCTCGCTAGCAGTGCGCTACGCATTACCGACCTTACCCGGAATCCTGGTTCTTGATGCCAAAGGCCAAATTTATTTTGGGAGTACGCGGCCTACAGCCGAGTCATTGCACTCTGCTTTGGAAGGGTTGAACTCACGCTGGCTTCAGAGCCCAGATGGACTTCAAAAAGATTTGGAAGTCTTTAAAAACCAGACTCACCGCGGTGGGTTTCCGACCACAATTTCTGAGATTCTAGACGCCACCATGGATCTTCCCAATCATTTGTCGCTTGATTTGGGCAGAGCCATACTGACAAAACCATCTAAAAGCGAGTTTTTTTTGCGCTATAACTCGCAACTTCTTGCATGGATCAAAAGTGAAAACTTTGATTTCATTGAAGGCAGTTATTTTATGCCTCGTGGATACTGCACCTATCATGCCGAAGGCAAATACTCATTTTTCAATTTCAAGCTCCAGGAAACCTTGATTGACTTTTATAGCAAAACCAAAAACCCCAAGCTGAAATACGCCTTTTTAAAGAGCCTTAAAATACTCAAACGCGACCTTTTTCTAGACCAGCGGATCAGCTTTTCAACCGGCTATGGCTCAAAGAAATATTTTAAGCTGCCCTTGAAAAAGCGGCTTTTACACTACCCCCCTTCTCCAAGGCGTTCAGACCTCGCCTTGTCCCAAATCCTATATCTGAAAATCCTCTATAAAATCAGCCAATTACGAAAAATGGGTCTTTTAGCTGCCCAGGAAATCGAGTTCCTTGAAGATCACCTAAGACAGCGGCGCACGCTTTTTTCAAAACTCCTTCGACGCTATCAGAGAAAAGATGGTCTGCTTTACTTCACCGCTCAAAAAAAATTCACCAATCTTGAGACCCAGGTCGAATTTCTGGCTTTGCTTCAGTGGATGGAGAGCCTGGAACCCCTGCAAAGCAAAAAGATTTTAGCGCGCATGCAAGCTCTATATAGAAATCTTATCAAAGCCTTTTTTAACCCAGATAAGGCATTATTTAGCGATGTGCCCCAAGCCAGCCTTAAAAACAACCCTCAGCTCTATGCTTATCCCCTTTTTCAAGTCAGGGAAAATAGCCGCCTACTTTTATTTTTTGATTTTTTGTACCAAAGAACAGAGAATGAAAGCTATCAACGGCGCAGCTCTCAGGTTTTCAAAGCCCTAAAACTACAGAATCTGGAACATCCCGAGCGTTTTTATTGGCTTGACTGGTATACCTATGTTAGGGACAAGAGGGAATGAATCGATGGAAACAGTGGAAACAGCGGAATGAAGAAGCCATGCTAAGGGAAAATCTGCGAGCAGGACTTGCCTTATTTTCCATCGTTCTTTTTTCTGGTTTTTGGGGCTGCTCCAAGGATCTTGAGAAACCAGAGGATCGCTTTATGATTTTTGTAAACGCTCTCCAGACAGAGGATTCAAAAACGGCTCTTGAGTGCCTGACGGAAGCCTCGCGAAAAGCCATCGTCAACGAGAACCCCCAGGGTTCCTGGATTTTACAGCTCGCAGCTCAAACCCGTGACTTTTCACCTAAGGTTTCAAAAACCGAATGGGTAATTCGCAATCAAAAAGCCCGCGTTTATTATCTCGATTCCACGGGTTCAAAAAACCACCTGACTCTGATTCGCGATCAAGAACGATTCTATATCCATCTTAAGACCCCAGCCAAGCAAGTCTTTGAAAGTCTAAAGGAGATTCATTATGGCCCACGTACCCTCTCCAACTGAGCGAGCACAGTCCATTCTCAATCAATTAAAATCGCAGGTGGATTATCTTGAAATTCGCCTGGAGGATCGTGAAGGCGAGTCGATCTCCCTCTACGAAAAAGGCATTCAAAATATCTCAAGAGCCCATAAGATCGGCGGCTGCGTGCGCGCCTGCCACCGAGGAGGCTGGGGCTTTACTTCCTTTGCTTCGCTAGAGCTCTTAGAGGATATGGCACGCTCTGCTGTGGAAATCGCAAAATCCATTGGTCAATCCGAAACCAAACTGGCACCTGTCCCTGTAGTTCAAGACCAGGTGAAACTTGCTTTGATTCAAGACCCTCGCAAAATAAAACTCAAAGATAAACTAGCTCTTTTTGAAGGATACGCAGGACTCATGCTCGCATCACATCCCAAGGTCATATCCTCCATTGGCATGCAATATGGAGAATCCTTTCTCAAAAAAGTTTTTCTCAACAGCGAAGGAACGGAGCTAAGCCAGGAAAGCATGGATCTCAGCCTTACCTGGAGCGCGCGCGCCGTGGCAAACGGAGAACAAACCAGCATGTTTGATTTACGGGGCAGTACAAATGACTATAATTTCTGTCTCAATCTCGAAGATCGCATGCGCGATGTTTGTGATCAAGTTGTCGCCTATAGAGATGCTCCCTCGGTCAAAGGTGGAAAATATACCGTGGTTCTCGATCCGCTTTTAGCCGGTGTTTTT
>CAZRLV010000437.1:0-3074 GCA_964600955.1 uncultured bacterium | reverse complement strand
TACACGCTTCAAAGGACTTATCTACCAAAGAGGTGGAAAATATGAGGAAGCCATGGGCATTACCGAGGACTGGGATCCTGAAAAAGGAGAGGAGGTTCGCCATGAAGGCGTCATCATCGGAAATTATCAAACCCATAAGATTCGAACCATTCGAATGATGATTACAATTCCTGCCACCCCGCCTGACTATATGTGTGCTTACACTTGGTTTGGCGGCGAAGGTTCACCAGTTCAGGACATTTATGCCCTCAAGGGCGATGAGGAACCTGAAGTCGATTGGGCGGGTGTATTGATCAGCGGGATCCTGGATGTAGCTGGTGGACTTACCACAGCAGGTTCTACCGCCTTTAAGGCCGGCGGTATGCAAGCTTATGGGGCAATCGCCAAAAGCATAGGTCAGCAATTAGTGGCTCAAGCAATTTTAAATCCTAATGGAACCACCGTGGGAGATGGCTCCAGTCTAAACCCTGATACGATTCCCAATACTTTTCCTTCAGGTTTTCGCATGATTCATCGCGCAGCGGTTAGACGCTTTGCAACCATGGACGAAGCCCTTTGGAAGAAGCGTAAGCTCCTGTTAGACGGCGTATTCTGGGTGGATGATCTGACCACCAATAAAGACCTGAAGTATATCGGCAAAGGGACTCTGGCCAGCTTTGGCGGTGAGATGGCTCCCGCTGCCAGTATCCGTAAAATGGAACCGCAAAAAGAAGACCGTGATTTTTTAAATCTCTGGTATTTGAACGCGGGCGAGAGGTCCGCTTTGAAAGTGGATGCCCCCTATCTCATGGCCTCAGTTTACTCCCTGTCCTCGATTCAGCCGGGACAGAGCTTGGTCCTTCTGGGAAATTTAATGACCTCAAGGGTTCGCAAAGAGGATTTTAGCGAGGATCTTGCCGTAAGTTATTGGAATGCCAAGCTTTCAGAGCCCGATGAAGAGGAATACAAAAAGGAGTATCGCATTATTTCGCTTAGCCCCAAGGTTGAGGCACGTTCAGAGGTTGCCCTGAACTTAAATGCTGGCACAGGAGATGATGGAGTGGAAGTCATTATCGATTCCATTGGGGAATAATGGAAAAATCAGAACGTCTGGTCTTACTCTTATTTTTTCTGGCCATGGCTGGAATTTTCTGGGTTCTTTATCTCCTTTTGGGAGGAGATTCTCATAAAGAGCCTGAGGTTCCGGTAGGTTTGGATTCTGACCTTGAATTTCTCGTTGACGATGAGGATGACTCTGACAGGGATAATGAACCGAGTCGGCTGCGTTCTCAAGCCCCAAAATCGGTGAGTGCGCAGGAAGGTTTGGACAGAGAGCCCGGGCGATCATTTAGCTCACTAGGCTCATCTGGCGCCAGCGCGTCTTCCAGAAAACCAGGGTTTCATTCCATTTTGAAAAAATATCGCCGCAAAGCCAAGCGCCTGCCCTTGCCTCGCAGACAAGCCAAACTCAGATCCAGGTTGCGCTCCAAGGGGTTTAGAAACCAGGAATATATTGAAATGAAGGTCCTGGCTCTGGATCGAAAAACGGCAGATGAGGCCATACGTCAAGCCGCCAAAATAGGCCAGGATGGAGATGCAGGGAAGGCTTTGGCACTCCTTGGCCGCGAACTTGAAACTACTAATCCAGAAAATCTTCAAGTTCGAGGAAAACTAATCCAGGCTATTATTGCTATAGCAATGGAACGCGGCTATCCCGATACAGTCTTGAACTATCAGCAACAACTCATTGCTATTCAGGACCGGATCAATGCCATTAAGCGCTCTACGATTCTCATGGACAACCCCTTGGCTCAGAAGCGCTTGGAGAGGGAAAGGGAACTCATCTCAAAGTGGCAAGCCAATCCCGAGGCATTTAAGAATGGGGTAGAATCGATGCGGGAAAATCGTGGATTCTCACCAGAAACGTGGCAAGCTCTACAAGCCAACTCACTCAACGCCGGGCGTCAGATGGGAGATCCAACTGCAGAAGCGGCCGCCAGAACCTCCTTCAAAGACCTGCGCTCACGTGTGAGTAAAAACTGGGCCAACCCCAAAAGCGGAGATCCAACGAGAGAGTGATTGGAGAAGGAATCAAAGGAAACATAGGAATGGGGAAAGAGAAGAGGAAGATGGATCCCCTGGTCAAGCCAGAGGATGACAAGAATCGAGGAAGGAACTAGAGAACTAGCGGAACTAAAAAATCATCGGAATGAGAAAAGGCCACCGTTCGTCATCCTGCACTCGATTCAGGATCCGGGAATGTAGCCACAGATGGCTATTTGAGCAGGAAGATGGATACTGAATCGAGTTCAGCATGACGAAGTTTTGGGGCTCTGCTCTTCCTCGGCTTAACTTAATGACATTGGGATCGGAGTGGATTTGGTAACAAATTTAGTTGGTGTATCATGTTTGCGAAAATGGATGGGGTAAAAAATATCAGTTCTCGCAGGGGTCTCACCCTGATTGAGGTGGTTATTGTTATGGGCATTTTGGCTCTGGCAATTATTCCTATCTACCAAAACATTGTGCAAACCCGCGTGAATGTGACCCGTTCGCGTTTTTCCTATATGGCTCTGAACCTGGCTCGTGAGCGTATGGAAGTGATGATGTCGCTTCCCTTCAAGGAGGTAAAAAGCCAACCCTATGAACGTGTTTCGGGCCTGGTGGTTTCAGAAGATTTGCTCAATACTGTACACCGGGGAAAAAAGGGAGTATCGAGCGCAGTCACCGGGGTTGCCTTCGGAGGTGGGTTTACCGGTGGTAGTCGAGTGACTCCGGGAGCCTCCGGCGGGGATGCCATTGACACCAGCATCGCTGTTGGCATTGGGGATTACCCGCAGCAATACCAACGCTTTGAAGTTCAGGTTGAGGTCAAAAAAAAGGGCAAACGCTTCAAGCAAGTCCGCATCGATGTACGCTGGTATGAAAAAGGAGAGGATGACCTCAGGCAGAATAAATACCTCTATAGTTTGACCTCACTTGTAGCAGATCATCATTTGGCGGCCTACCGATGAATAGAAAAATCAAGGGGATGACCCTGGTGGAAATTCTCATTATTTCAGGACTTTTAATCCTGATCGTGGGCAAGCTGATTG
>CAZRLV010000436.1:0-3074 GCA_964600955.1 uncultured bacterium | reverse complement strand
ACGCCTGCTGCCAAAAATTTGGCGCCCAGAACGATTTCCCCGGAATGCTCTGCGTAAATCATGAGTCTTGCGCCTCCTCACTCATTTCTTCCAAGTCGATCCCGTTTGAGATATAAGCCAGAGTCAGCATCGTAAATACAAAAGCCTGAATAGTGCCTACAAATATCCCGAAAAATGCGACTAGGCCCACGGGGAGGAGTAGATAGCCCACCAACCAGGAAACCACTACGATAATGACGGCGCCCCCCATGATATTGCCAAAAAGGCGAAAGCTGATGGATACAATTTTGGAAAGCTCCCCAATCAGATTTAGGGGAAACATAATGATAGGTATGGGTTCCATTATCATTTCTTTGAAGTACCCAAAAAACCCCTTGAACTTCATAGACTGATAAACTGCGATAATAAAACCCAAACGCCCACGGCTATGCGGTTTATAAATGTCTTTGGCCTGCTCTTAAAATAAAAATACGCCACTGTAATTGCAAAGCAACAGGAAAAGAAACAAGGTGCAGATAAAGGAAGTGAAGGAACGCCCAAGCTCACGACCCAAAGACTCCTGACAGAGGGTGTCTACAAAATCAACTATCCATTCGGCTAATAACTGAGCCCCGGATGGAATCATAGCGACGTGACGCCCGATCAGCCAGCCTGATAGAACCAGGAGGATCATTACGACATAGGTCGTGAACAATGTGTGCAGGTCCATACTGGTGATGGTAAGCCAAGTGCGATCTGCGGCACTCTCCAGCCAGCCTGCCCCGAGGGTATAATAAGCAACCTTACCGATCTCATCCATTCTTTAACACGTCTCCTTAAATAACCCCAAGCCTTGAAAAATCCCCCGGCCTAAAATAACCACTTGCACAGATAGAAGACCAGCCAGAAGACTGTAGGGATTGAGTCCCGAAGTCTTTAAGGCCAGGGCCACAACCAGGAACAAGAGCAGGAACCTCAAAGCAAAGCTACCCATCGCGCGTCTGGGGTCCGCACCGCCGGTTCGGATCTGCATAGACTCGCAATGGCGAGCCATCATCTGAAAATTACCCAGACTGATCAGACCGCCAAATAGAAAACCGAGATTGATTTGAGGGTTTTGAAAGAGAATCCAGAGGCCAGCCTGCACGATACACTGCAAAACGCAGACATCAGTTCTTATTTCCTTTTGCAGACTCCCCATCTTTTCCTCGTTTGGGACGAAGTAAGCGATAGCTTGAAATCAGCCCTGCCGCCAAACCCAAGCCACCCATGAGGACGGTTAGACCTGGTCGGGTCCCCAACCAATCATCAAGCCAGTGTCCCCCGTAAATCCCCAGACCTACCGAGGCCGCCAAGGTAAATCCCAGTTGCGGCACCAAAAGCATTAATTTAAGCTGATCTCGAAAGCGTGCCAATGTTAATCATGCCCCCCTGGAATGTCAATGAAAAAGCTGAAAATAGAATAATAGCATTTCAAGATGGGGTTCCTGTAGAATACTGTCACCGATTCACTGAGCTATTCTATGTCTTCCACTAATTTCGCGACTAAATTACTCAAAGAAGTTTTTTTGGGGATGGGTGGCCTTTCCCTACTAGAGCGACAAAAACTGTCTTCCGAAGCATCGACCAATCAGATCCGGCTTCAACTCAGCGAGCATGATAAAATCTTTGAAAAAAAATGCAAAGCCGCCCTTAAAACAGGCATTCGTAACACCACACAACTCAAAAATCAATTGAGGACCTTGAATTTTGATGGGCTTGAGGCCATGCGCCAAAAACTCCAGGACGAAGAACATCTTCATCAAAGTCAGCTCGATAGCCTCGTAAGGCAAGAGGCCCGTTTTCGAGAAATTCGTAAACCAGCCTATTTTGAGGACGAGATTCTCTCATTTTGGGAAGAATCCAACTACCGACTCTGGCCCAATCACCACTTGGATATTCCGCGCCTGGAGCGCTCGCGCATGGATTTTTTGGGCATTTGCCCCAAAAGAAAAAACGTTTTTGTGATTCTGGTGGAACTCAATCGCAATGCCCCCGAATCCAATGTCTTGAAAATTCTCTATTACCTGAAAAACTCCCAAAGTCTTTGGGGGTTTGAGAACCTCACGATTCTACAGATTTTTTCACCTAAATATATCGTGGAAAAACAGGGGAAATCCCTCTCGCTAGCTCGCGACATGGCCCGCTTCCTGGGCCATGAGTTTACAGGCGAACATCTTTTTGGAGACCGCAGAGTTCGGCTTGACTATAATACCTGTGTTTTTGGTCCAGGACAATACGAGCTGTTCTCAGTCTTCTGGAAACTGATGGGAAACAATGCCGACGAAGAACCACGCTATCTTGAGTTATGTGAAAAGCTGGCTGAAAATCAGGACTTTTTAAGCCTTTGCTCGAGATATGTTGAAAAAGAGATGGCCCGCGAGGGCACTGTGAAAGCTCATTTTCACAGATTATCCAAAAGAGAGGGCTGCCCAGACGATGTACACGCCATTTTCCGGGGATGGTGTCACGAGATCACCGACTTTGTACACGCCTGCTTCAAGACACAAACAACAATGGCGCAGCGACCCTATTCGTCGTAACCGAATCGACCTTCATCCTCAAGATTTTTCTCCAAGGCTTCCTGCAGACCAAGTTTGCGCTTTTTAGGTTGCTGCTTTTCAGCGGCAGACTTAACCCCCTTGGGAACCTCTGGGGAGCTTTTGATGGCCTTGATTTGACCGCGGACCAGCTCCTGATCTTTGATGAGCCGCCCCAGAGACTCCCCCTGCTTTCGCATCAAATCCATCATGGAGGACAAAGAATCTTTAAGCGCCCCCAGCTTGCGGTCGTTTTCAGTTTGTACCTCCTGCATGAGGTTTCTGACATCAGCTCCCACCACTGCCTGACCCTGAGCACCTGCATAACCCGGAGCCATCACCTCGGCCTCCCCAGCGTTCACTAAACCGCCCCGGGCCCCCATAGGCAAAAGGTAAACCACACCCGGGGGTGTCTGAACTCTCGATATCCCGGCGCGTTCCTTGAGTAGACGCGGCAATTCGGCCACCGCAGGCAGGGTAATTCCTTTTTGCAGAGGAACAACATAGACATGCTGC
>CAZRLV010000435.1:0-3084 GCA_964600955.1 uncultured bacterium | reverse complement strand
TTTTGGGGGGGGGGTGCGTTAGAAGAGTTTTTTACTCTAAAACCAGTGTTTTTTTCATAAACATGCATCCTTTTTATTGACAGTCTCGTCTTACACTTTATACTCGCGCTACGTAAAACTGGGCCAAAGGAATCCTCATGCTGTTTAGATTTTTGTTCTTGATCCTGGCGTTTCAAGCACCTGCCTTTGCTGATTACCAAATTGAAGCAAAACCCATCGGGTATTTCAATCCCGATTGGGAGTTGGTGGGTTCAGAGCTCATAATTCGTGAGAAGCGACCCTTTTTGCGCCTGAGTACCCGCGGAAACTGCAGTTATCGATCAAGCCGGGAGTCGGACCTTTTGCCTGGAGGCATGCAGCGCAATGGAGCTGTACATCATGAATGCGATTATCGTACCATTCTTTATAAATTGCCCGATGATGTGTATTTGGAAGGTAACGACCTGCTCTATCGCAGGGGCGAGAAGATCACTTCCTTGGGAGAAGTGGCGGATTTTCTTTGGTGGCAATCCGTTGAGCTGGAAGAAAACATAGAGATCGAGTCCGATATCAGTACAGCCCGTTTATTGGTTCGGGACCCGAACAGCCTCAAGCGCGAACAGCAATTCCAAAAGCTCTATGATCTTTCAGAATCGGTCGCAAAACCAGAGCTTTCTCCACTCTTACCCGGACCCGCAGCCCCTGGTAAGGTCTGGACTGTCAATGGGCCGCTTGGAGTTATTACCGTTTATTATGGCCCCGGGGGTCGGACTCAGATCAAGGGGACTTATAAGGGTGTTCAATTCAATAGTCTGGGGACTTCACAAATTCCTTTCAAGGGGCGCAGCACAGGAGTTCATGAGGATGAGTCTTTCGTGAAATTTGTCAGTGATAACATCACTGTGACTTTGGTGAATAATCTGTCTGCAGCTCAGATTCCTCCCGAACATCAGAAGGTTTTGCTTAAGCTGAGTCCGGGGTGCATTGTTGATGGAAAGATTCTCACGGCCTTTGTCATGATTCGTCCAGATGGAATTGGAATTCCCGCCGCATTTTCTGAAGTCATTGCCTTGCGTTAATTGCCCTGCTTCCCCTGCGAGTCTGAACCACGGCCATCAAAGGTCCCCCTTATCGGACAAAGGGGTCCCGCGGTTTAGCTTTTCTTTTGACTTTGATCTAAACTTTGAGCACCTGTTTGCCGATAGATTCTTCGAAGACCCAAAGAGTCGATGATGCAAAGGGGCCTCTGTCCTTGATGAGAGCCCTGGGAGGATAGAGCATATGGATGTGTCCGTCGAAAAGGCTAAACCGGTTCAGAAAGTTTTTACGGATTTGCAGGATGAGTTGCAGATCATTGTAAACCTTTTTGAAATTCTTTCTCGTTCTCCTGAGGTGGTCACCAAAGAAATTCTGGAAAACGCCAAAAAGAAAGTTCTCTCCATCATCACACGTGTAAAAGATGCGGAGGTGGTTTTCCATCCTGAGGAAAAAAAGTCCGAGGAAGATGAAAGGGTGGGCGCTTTGGCCGAGGGATCTGGCAGTCTTCATCCCGCCATGATTTTGGATGAGGTAGCCAATGAATTTACGCATCAAATTGAAACACAAATGGCGTTATACGCAGATGAGGTAAAGACTCTTGCCATTGCTGACAAAGACTTTGAATACGTGCTTAAAACCTTATTTGAAAGTGCTGTGCGGACTCAAAATGGAATGCAAAAAAAGATCTGCGAGGTTTCTGTGGCCGCTCAGGGTGAAGACATGGTTTTGCAGTTTAAGGATTTTGGACGCAGCATCCCTGAAGAGGATGTACCCCATCTTTTTGACGGAAGTGCAAAAAGTAAAGACTATGGTGGGGGTTACCCATTTTACCGCATGAAAAAACTGCTGATGAAAGCACATGGAGAGGTGGATGTTCTCTCCGGTCGATCCAAATTTACGACTTTTACCATCAAAATCCCTTTTCACAAAAGCCCATGAGCTAAATATTCAATGCAGTTTCTTCCCTTTATATGGTTCTTGGCTCTGGCTCTGAAGCCTGGTTGGGCTCAGGGACATGCGCCATTTCAGGTGCGCCAGCTTCTAAGATCCGTAGAGGCTGCAAAGCCCCCTAAGGTAGCCCCTGAATTTCTACTCCTGGTGAGCCCCAAGGAAAAACCGGTTCGACCTGAAGAAATAGAGAGGCGACGCTTGCAAGAGTTCTACAGAGTCTTTTCCGGACCATGGGACTCTCTTAAAAGTTCGGATCTCAAAACTCTTTTGGTGCAAGGCTCAATTCTTGATCTTGAGAGAGAGGAGGAAGTAGACCTTTTAAGCAAAGGCCTTCTTCCACATCCTCTGATTTCAGCCTCCTTGGTTTTGCCCGAAGAAAAAGACCGAAGGTCGCCTGAATTCAAAAAACCTGCAAATGTAAAATTATCTAAAATGCTAGATCCAAGAGTCCGGCTAAAGCCCATGGCCTCTGTTCGCAGACTTGAAAGGGCCTTCACGACAAAGACTCGACCTATGCCAGAGCAACAATCGAATGTGCAGTTCTCTGATCAGGTAGTAAATCGCTTCGCTGGGGTTAAAAGCCGCCAAAAATTACAAGGGCAGACTTTAGGGGTCTCAAAGCGGGTTCAACTAAAAGAAATTCATCCCATTCGTGATTTGTCCCCGCTGCATCCATCTTTGAGCGAAACCCGTGTCACCCCAGCCAGATTTATGGACTTGCCCGAGGCTGTTTTTAAGGAAGAAGCTCAAAAACCCTCTGATCGGCGTAGTTTTGTACGCGTGGGGAATCGTCGCTCAAGGGCCACGCGCAGGGGGAGTCGCGGCGTTAGAAATGAAACCTCACTCAAGGTTCTTCGCAGAAGAAGTCGCGCGGGCTTAGCCAAAAGGCGTCGGGAACATAGATGGCGCTGATAGAGACCCATCCCAGGGCCTCACAAATTGCATGATTTTTGGGCCAAGATTATCGCTCTCGGGCCAAGACATTTTCATGAATCTAAATTCAAGCCCTCCCAGACTGGAGACAGCAGGAGATTCTGGGTTATTATATCCATTACGAGGATCCAAGGATGTCAACCAAACGAAGCTTAAGAGGTGTATTTGATGCCGTAGACCCCG
>CAZRLV010000434.1:0-3094 GCA_964600955.1 uncultured bacterium | reverse complement strand
AGATAGATCGGAAGAAAATGATTCCCATCCGTCATCCTCCGGCTTGACCGGGGGATCCATTCAGATGGTCGTAAAAATTCTTGATTCTGGCTTCTGAATTCTTCCCTTCCGTCATCCTCCGACTTGATCGGGGGATCCATTCAAAAGGTCGTAAAAGTCTTTATTTTTTATTCTGTCTCCTGAATTCTATTTCATAGCCCTTGAGGTTTGGACAGGCAAGAATGTCCTGAAGCTACTGAGGCCGAACTGGGCCGGAGGATAATTATGGGTCTTAAATGTGGAATTGTGGGGCTTCCTAATGTGGGAAAATCTACATTGTTTAATGCTTTGACGTCGGCCCGTGCTGAGGCTTCCAATTATCCATTTTGCACCATCGAGCCCAATATGGGGATTGTGAAGGTGCCGGACCCGCGCTTGAATCAGCTCGAAGCCATTGCCAACCCCGAAAAGCTGATTCCTGCCGTGGTGGAGTTTGTGGATATTGCCGGACTCGTCAAGGGGGCCTCTAAGGGCGAGGGGTTGGGCAATAAGTTTTTGGGGCATATTAAAGAAGTGGATGCCATTGTGCATGTCATCCGCTGTTTTGAAGACGCGGATGTCACTCACGTAAGCGGCAAAACAGATCCTTGCGAGGATGCTGAGGTCATTGAGACCGAACTCATGCTCAAGGATCTTGAGACCGTAGAGAAAGCACAGCTCAAGGCTCGAAAATCAGCGGCCTCCAAAGAAGAAACGCAGATTCTTCAAAAGGCTCAGGATCTTCTGGAACGGGGACAATGGTTATCTGCCCTCGAATTTTCAGACCCGGAACTTGAGGTATTACGCCCCTTGTTCCTGATCTCGATGAAACCCGTACTTTATGTGGCTAACTTATCTGAAGAGGATCTGGCGGTCCCTGTTTCAGAGAAGGTCCCGGATTTACTTGAAAGAGCAAAAAATCAGGGCCAAAAACTGATTGGACTCTGCTCAAAAATTGAGGCCGAGATCGCTGAACTCGATCTTCAGGAAGAACGCGAAGAGTTTCTTGAGGGGCTTGGGCTAAGCGAGAGCGGTTTGGATGTTTTTATCCGTACCGCTTACGATCTTCTTGGGCTTGAAACCTTTTTTACAGCCGGTCCCAAAGAGGTGCGGGCTTGGACTGTTTTGCAGGGAACTCTTGCACCTGCGGCAGCTGGAGTGATTCATACAGATTTCCAAAAAGGTTTTATTCGAGCCGAAGTCATTGGGTTTGAGGACTATCTTCGCTGCAAAGGAGAACAGCGTGCCAAGGAAGAGGGGGTTTTAAGAGTCGAGGGTAAAGATTACGCGGTAAAGGATGGCGATGTCGTCCATTTTAGATTCAATGTCTGATTTTTCCATGAATCTTGAGTCCTTAAAAAAACTGCGCATTGCCTTCGTGCATGATTGGCTCACCGGAATGCGCGGGGGCGAGAACGTCCTCGAAGAGATGGTTAATGTCCTGGGTCCCCGCGACATTTATACTCTGGTTGCGGTCTCGGATAATTTGTCGGAAACTCTTAATTCCTGCCCGATTCACACCTCTTTTATCCAGAGTTTACCAGGGTCGGACCGTCGCCATCAGCTCTATCTACCGCTCTTTCCACTGGCCATTGAATCCTTTAATTTGTCTGACTATGATCTGGTTATTTCCACTTCGCATTGCGTAGCTCGAGGCTGTATTACAAGGTCGTCGACCTTCCACTGGGCCTATATTCATACCCCGATTCGTTATGCATGGGACTTTAGTCAGATTTATCAAAAAAATATGAAGCCGCGTTGGCTGATGTCCTGGGTGTGGCCTTTGACCATGCATTATTTGAGGCTCTGGGATGTGGGTGCGGTCCACCGTGTGGATGCTTATACTTGCAACGCCAAAAATATTGAGCGCCGCATCAACAAATACTACGGCACGCAGGCCGAGGTTTTATACCCTCCAGTATATACGGAGTATTTTCAGCCTTGTGAAAATCCAAGTCGGGATTATTATCTTATTCTAGGAGCGTTGGTACCCTACAAGCGGGCGGATTTGGCCCTGGATGCGTGCAAACATCTGGATAAGCCCTTGAAGATTGCTGGGTCTGGGCCTGAAACCGAGCGACTAAGACAGGCCGCCCGCGGTACGCAGGCTGAGTTCATTGGATCGGTCAAGCGTGAGCAGGCGCTAGAACTGTTCCAAAACGCCAAAGCTTTTCTTTTCCCAGGAGAAGAGGATTTCGGAATTACTCCCCTGGAAGCCCAGGCTTGCGGAACCCCTGTTATTGCTTACGGAGCTGGGGGTGCTCTGGAGACAGTTTTGGACGAGAAAACAGGGCTGTTTTTCTCTGAGCAAACCACTACCTCCCTATCAACCGCAATCAAGGAGTTCGAATCAAGGGATTGGGATTCTCAAATGACCCGCGAGCATGCCCTGAATTTTTCGAAACAAGTCTTTCAAGACGGGTTTGTAAAGAGTATTCTTAAGAATTTTAACCACGAAAACCATTTTCGTCATCCTCTGGCTTGACCAGGGGATCCATCTTATCTTCACCTTCAGCCTCAAAGCCTCTCTTAATCATGTCTCACCCAGAATTAAAACAACTCTCTTCCGATTCTCCTGAACTGGACTGGGTTCTTGAGCAGGAGCGCGAGCATTTTGGTGATGGGGGTCTTAATCTCTGGTTGCTTAGACCTCTGGTCGCTCATCAATGGGTATATGTATTAAAAGACTATGGCGAGCCTGTGGCTTACGCCATTCTCATTTCGGATACCGAGAACTCTAGGCTTGCTTATCTTTTTTCCTTTGGAGTGTCTGGGTCCAGGCAGGGCCAGGGGTTGGGTAGGAAGTTTCTTGAAATTCTGACCCAGCAAATGCGCTCATTGGGTCGTAGCCGTTTGTCCCTAAGCGTGTCTCCCAATAATACAAGAGCATTAAACCTCTATCGTTCTTTTGGCCCACTGGAATCGGAAACCCTGGTGAGGAATTACTACGGCCCGGGTGAGGACCGATGGTTGATGGAGATTGCACTATTGCCCTGAATCCGTTTAAATATCAGCATGACTCCTAAATGGCGTTATCTGCTCTTAATTTTCTTTCTCACGGGTCTGGTTTTAACCC
>CAZRLV010000433.1:0-3102 GCA_964600955.1 uncultured bacterium | reverse complement strand
CGTTTAGCTCAGCTGGTTAGAGCACCTGCCTTACAAGCAGGGGGTCAGAGGTTCGAGTCCTCTAACGCCCATGATGAAGTCGTAAGGCTTTGAAGGAAACCGGGGTTGTAGCTCAGTTGGTTAGAGTGCCTGCCTGTCACGCAGGAGGCCGCGAGTTCGAGTCTCGTCAGCCCCGCTCCCTGTGACTTTGGCCCTTAGGGTAGATAGCTCAGTCGGTAGAGCAGAAGACTGAAAATCTTCGTGTCGGGGGTTCAATTCCCTCTCTACCCATGGGTCGCAGGTCAATGGCTGGCGATATAGCCAAGTTGGTAAGGCAGAGGATTGCAAATCCTTGTATCGGCGGTTCGACTCCGCCTATCGCCTTCGCCGCCCCCTTTTTAGCGATACGATCGGTTTCGAATCAGCTGAAACTCCACAAATCCTCGGGCCTTTTCCACGGGCGTTACCGTGTAAAAGGCTGTTTTATAGGCCGATTCAAAGGTCATTTGAATACTGACTTCCGGATCTTGGGTTGGAAAATAACCGCGCTCCCCGGACCCGTCGTCCACATGGTAAGCCGTCAAACCCAGATAGGACATCAAGGCACAAAAATCGGCGTGGTGCGGATCAAGCTCCAGGACGTTAAAACGCGTATACAAAGGAGCCACAGCGTCTTTTACAGCCACGCCCGGCTTAAAATAGCCTAAAAGCAATTCTTCCAGGGAATTGACCCGCAACAAGGAGAAAAAATAGGGTTTATCGACAAAAATAAGCCCCCCCTGGTGCAAAATCTTCTCATTTTCAAGCAGTCTTAATAATCTGCGACTGATCTTTTTTCCAGCCTTTAAATATTCTTTTCTGTCTTGCAGTTCCCTGATTTTTTGCGTAAATACAGGGTTCCAGCTCCCATCTAAAGAGCCTTGATACACCCCCAGTTCGCGTAAAAGACCCTGGGCTTTTAATACCCTTTTACGCTGGATAACCAGGGCTTTCAGTCGTCTTAGAAACCGCAGGCTGAAGGCCCCACGACCTTTGAGGCGCTCCTTAGGTTTACGTATAGAGCGCAGAGACTTAATTAAAAGACGATTTTCATTCCCATCAATCTCGCCTTTATAAACCCCCAACTCCTTTAGCCAAAGTTGAACCTTTAACACCCGGTCCCTGACAATATGCTCAGGAGCGTTTGCAAAACCTGTGCAGATCAGTAGATAAAAGAGAGTGAACTTGAAGAATCTATGGCATGCACTCTCTCTCATTTAGAACTCTGGTAAAGCCAGGATGAGAGCCGAGGCTCTGAGCAAAACATGGACAGCACAGTCAAATCGTTATTGGTAATAATAGGGCTTTTCTCTGAAAAACTACCTAAAATCGTAACGATCTCCTCATCTTTAAAAATAGGATAAAGTATGAGAGCCTTGAGTTTTCCCGCATATTCTGCGCGGGCCACCAGGTTGCGCTCATAAAGGACCTGGGTTAAGGCCGTTTTTAGATAGGGAATCAAGACATCTACCTCGTCGCCCGTTTCCCCTGGAAAAGCCAAACGCTCTTGCTCAACCCGGTATAGAAAAACCCTCTCATTTTGCAAAAAACCGGATAAAAGATCCAGCAAACCAGATTCAGAGGGTTCCTCGTCTCCCATCTTGAAGAGTTCAAGCGAAAGATTGGCTCGCTTCAAGCGGCTCCCAAGGCTGTCAATCTTATGTATAGTCTGAACATAAAACGCAGCGTATTTTTCAAAAATTGGAAATAGTTCATGAGATTTCAGGGGTTCGCGCAGGGCAAAGTGATTTAGCTCTTCCAGACCTTGGAGGGGATAAACCACCATACTGTCAATATATGCCGGTTCGCGAAAGCGCTGGTTTCGCTGGGGTTCCATGATTTTCTCAAGTACAGGAGAAAGGGTAAATATTTTCTTAAGTCCAAAAATGGGAAGGAAAAAATATAGTGGACCGAAATCAACCCTCTCTTCAAGAACCTCCATCCATTGCAGCATAAAGCTGTCGCAAAGATGGGTCTGAGACAAAAGCTCATTACTGGATTCTAAAAAGGCAAGACTCAACTGCGGGTCAAGACGAAGATCATCCATGGACTTTCCTCCTTTATGGGCGTGTTCTCAAAATCCTCAGCACCATAGACTACTTGATAACTTAAATCCCTGAAAATCTCCAGGAGTTCGTGCAAAGAATAAATCTGATTTGCAAAACTATAGTCATAATTCAAGTCTCCATCGCAACTAAGGTTGACTTCACGCTGAATCAAAACAGAGTCCTTTGGACTGAAAACACGGCTCCAAAAGGTAAAACCCCCATCGGATTGATCCCATTCATTGCAATCGTGAAAGCCCTGAGCCGCATCCAGAGTTGGTAGATCCAAATAGACTTTTCCTCCTGGCTTTAGCAGGCTATGAAGCCGCGTAAGAATTGAAATCAACTCCGTTTTCTGAAAGAAACTGATCTGGCCCATGCAAAGCAGGGCCATCTCAAAACTGGGTTGTATGGGTAAAGCCCGACAATCCCCCACAACAACAGGAACTGAACTAGCCTTTAGGGCAGAGTAGGAGTAATCCAATCCCAAGCCCTTAAACCGTTGCAAGAGAGGGCGCAAAATGCGGCCATTCCCAGAACCAAGATCCAGAATCGGGCCGACTTCAATCCATTTTGAAAGAAAGGAAATCTCTTCATCGAGGCTATAAAAACCCTCGCGATGCGTCTCAAAAAAACGCTGACAAAACTGCGAGTCCTGCCATTCCAGCCCAGAAAAAGAGGGCTCAGGGGATTTAGAGATTAAATCAAGAAATGCAGCAAGCTTCACAAGCCATATCTTACCAGTAAGTCGTAAAGATGGGAAAAGGTTGTGAGAGGAGAGGAACTAACGGAACTACAGAACTATCGGAATCATCCGAATATGGAATCAAAATCCGTCATTCTACGGCTTGACCGGGGAATCCATTCAAAAGGTCGAAAAGTTTGATCAAGCACGAATAATCGAATAGAAGCGGAAGATGGATCCCCCGATCAAGTCAGAGAATGACATTATCTGTGAGCAATCATGCCCTTTGGCGGCTTAACTAAACACCATTGCGATCAAGTCGGAGGATGACGATATTTTGTGGGTCGAATGATG
>CAZRLV010000432.1:0-3119 GCA_964600955.1 uncultured bacterium | reverse complement strand
ATTCTTCCCTCCCGTCATCCTCCAGCTTGACCGGGGGATCCATTCAAAATGGTCGAAGAAATCTTCATCTTCATTCCTCTGATTCCTTTGCTACCTTTGATTCCTCCTCCCTCTCCCTTTCGTGTTTTTCGTGGTTAAATCTCTTCTCTTCCCTCTTCCCCCCTCTTAGGTTAAAATGGGCGCGATTTTGACCCTTGGGTCTTGCATGGGAGCGTTATGAGTCAAATTGAAGTTCTACAAGATAAAATTCTCGCCGCACGCGATGAATTAGGTAAAGTTATCGTGGGGCAAGACCCCATCTTAGAGGCCTTGTTTATTGCCCTGCTGAGCCGAGGTCATACCCTTTTAATCGGAGTTCCCGGTCTGGCTAAAACCCTGATTGTGCATTCTCTGGCCAAGGTCCTGGGTGCGGACTATAACCGGGTGCAGTTCACACCAGACCTGATGCCATCGGATATAACCGGGGTTGAATTGATCCAGGAGGATCCCGATAGTGGCCGCAAGGAATTTCGCTTTGTGCGCGGCCCCGTGTTTTGTAATATTCTTCTGGCGGATGAGATCAATCGAACTCCCCCCAAAACCCAATCTGCCCTGCTTCAGGCCATGCAGGAACATCAAGTCACTCAGGGTGATCAAACCTATAGTATTGATGAGCCCTTTTTCGTTTTGGCCACACAAAACCCCATCGAACAGGAGGGGACCTACCCCCTGCCCGAGGCTCAGCTTGATCGCTTTACTTTTTCCCTGGTCATGGAATACCCCTCCTTTGAGGATGAACAAAAAATTGCCCGCGTGGACCATGCCTTTGAGACTGATCTGGCTCCCTGCTTAAGTACCATCGAACTGATGGAAGCCCAGCGGGTCGTTGAAGTCATTCCGGTGGGCGATGAAGTGGTGAAAACTGCGGTGCAAATCAATTTTGCCACACGCAAGGACTCGCAGTGGGCAACCCCCATGGTGAAAAAATACGTGACCTGGGGTAGTGGACCCCGTGCCAGTCAATTCATGATCGCTGCGGCACGTGCCAGAGCTTTTTTAAATCGCAAATCCAGCGTCTCCATTGAAGACATCTCTGCTGTGGCGCCCCTGGTCTTGCAACACCGCCTAGTGATGAATTTTCAAGGTGAGGCAGAAGGAATTAAGATCGGCGATATCATCGGAGATATTCTGGAACGCAACTGCTGATATGCCCTCGCATGAGTTTCTTGATCCCAGCCTCTTTGCGCAGGTAAAAAACCTTTATCTTGCCGCCCGCTACGTAGCCGAGGGCGCTATCGGGGGGTTCCATGCTTCACCTTATGTGGGTTATAACGCTGAGTTTTCCCACCATCGAGAGTATATCCCCGGCGATGAAATCCGCCACGTGGACTGGAAACGCTATGCCAAATCAGGCAAGTTCTATGTCAAACAATATGAAGAATCCTCGTCCCTAAATGCCCTTTTGGTTTTTGATCAGTCCGCTTCCATGCGATCTCCAGCCACTGAGGGGCTCACCAAAGACCAGTATGGAAAAATCCTCATTGCCGCCCTGGCTTATATTCTTCTGCACCAAAGAGACGGGGTCGGGTTTCTTTCTTTTGCTGAAAAAGTGAACCAGTTCCTACCCATCTCTACGCGTATGACCCAATTTGGAGAACTGGTAAAGGCTTTGGATGAGGCCGAGTTTGAAGGCAAAACTTCGTTTTTGGGCTCTATGAAAAACGCCCTGAAGAATCTAAAAAAGAGATCTCTGGTGATTCTAGTTTCTGATTTTCTAGATCAGGAAGACGAGGTGTTAGAGGCCATTAGAATGATTCGCTTTCACAAGCATGAGATCCTTGCCTTTCATCTTCTCACCCGCGATGAATACAAATTCCCTTATGATGATCTCACGCGCTTTGTGGATTTGGAAACGGGACAGAGTTTAACCCTCGAACCGCGTGTGGTCCGTCAGCGCTACCAGGACTCGCTACAGGCTTTCTTAAAGGAGTTGAAGTCAAAAATGGAGCAGTATTCCGTGGACTACAACCTGTTTCAAACCTCAGTTCCTCTGGAAAAAGCCCTGACCCATTTTCTCTATCGAAGAAGCCGCCACGCATGATCTCGCTCAAAGCTCAGTACAGCTTTCTCCTGCTTTTCGTTCTCGTGCCGCTTGTGATTCATTTAATGAAGCGCAGAACCCAAAAAACAGTAGCCGTCAGCTCCCTTTATCTTTTCTACCGCAAGGGCAAACGCCTCAATCGAAACCTGAAACTCAATCGAATTTTACTACTCCTGGCACGACTCGGCCTGGTGGCAATTCTAGCCGCCTGGTTCATGCACTGGGTTGTTACCTCCTCCCTGCCCTATTTGAGCCAGTGGTTTCCTTTCGAGAGAGAAATCACTGTGGTCCTAGATAATCGCTGGGATACCCGCGATACTTTAATCTCAAAATGGAAAGACCTCCAAGGCGGGGATGAAAACTCAGAACTGCGATTTATTACCCTATTTGACACTCCCGATCCACGCTCCAAATTAATGCGGGCTCTCGATCAAAAAGGAACTCTCAAGAAGGGAAAAACCTATCTCTTGTCCAGGTTTTATGGAACCGGAAGTGATGAGCTGAGACAGATTCAGGAAAGGGGGATTATTCCCCTCGCGACAGGCCCTCAAAGCATTAAGAATACGGCTTTACTTGGAGTGCAAGTCGAGCCGCAACATCCCCTCAGGGGCGAGAATATCCGTATTTCAGGCTGGGTGGCCTCCAATGAGGAGAAAGCCGTTGAAGTCAGGCTCAACCTGGAGGGCCTGAGCTTAGAAAAAACCACGGTGAACCTAAAGGCCCGACTTCCCACCTGGTTTGAGTTTCAACTGAAAGCCCCGGATACAGCCCAGCTAGAAGGTCAATTAAGCATCCCAAAGGACGGCCTGATCTCAGATAATTCCCTGGCGCTTAAGTTTAAAATCCTCTCCTCCATGCGCATCGCTTTTGTAGATGACAACGGAGGTTCCCAATCCAAAACCTCAAAACTTTATTTTATTCGCCAGTTTTTTAATGGCCTGAAAAAATCCCATCCCGATACAAATTTTGAGCTCCAGGATTTTAGCAGTGCAGACTGGGCCTTAAAGGACGCCAAAGACTGGAACTGGGCTATCCTGGG
>CAZRLV010000431.1:0-3122 GCA_964600955.1 uncultured bacterium | reverse complement strand
GATGAGATCAAGTCCATTGTCTACGCGCAGTCCAAGTTCCAGTAAAATACTGGCAAAAACTCCTTCAGCTCTGAAATAATCGTCTTTATCCAGATCCTGGTAGGGGGTGTAATCATCGCATTGAAGTTGATCGAGAGTTACCCCGTTATAGGAAGGGTTTTCGGGCGTTGAGAAACTGTCCTCAAACCTGAGTCCACAAAGCGCCAGCCCAAATTCCAATTTCCCCCAGAGGTGGGGGGCAAACCAGGCATCCCAGAACTCGGCATAGCCTTCCAGAGCCGCGTTTTTAAGGCTGGTTACTTCGGTGGAAAAATGATCGCCATCAGGCCCATAGATCTCCTCTTCGGCCGATACGCTTAACTCTTGCTGGGAATGGGTAAGCTCATGCAAGACAGTGGCAACAGCTTCTTCCAGATCATCCCCTACACCAACATTTCCAAGGACGAGTTCATTTTGACTTCCACCGTGTAAAAAGGATGAACTCCAGCACCACTATCCACCTGATTATCGTCGGCCAGGATAATCTTTGGAGCGGCCTGATTTGGATTTAAAGCCAAAATCTTGGTGGCGATGTCCTGAAAATCGGAATTGATCTGCAGTTCCGAGTATAGAGAGATCAATTGAGGATTGACTGTGGCATTGGCGCTTAGGAAATCCGACTCCGTAATATCAACACCGATTTGACTTTCTGACTGCACATCACTCTGAGTCGAGCCGTACTCCCTGAAATAAACCCCTTCAACATCCAAGCCCAAAGTGACCGCTCCACCGGAGCCAGAACCAGAGCCTGAACCGGAACCTGAACCTGATCCTGAACCAGAGCTAGAGCCCGACTCTGAGGGGTTTGGGTTGAAGCCTGCAGTATTTACAAAACTTACACGTGGAGATCTTCCAATTTTTTGCCCGGAATACCCTCCCAGACCCACAACAATATGACCAAACTGGGTACTGCGTGAAAAGGAGGTAGATAGCGAGGTGGAAACCTGTGGCTGAGTAAAACTTGTCCCCTGCCCTAGGGAGCCCGTTTGCGCGGCGCTGCCCGATGGAGTCCCTCCAGAGGACTCACCCGACCCACCGCCACTGCCGCTAGCAGGACTGGACGTTGGCTGATTTGACCCGGCACTACTGGTCGAAGGCGTCGAGGGGTTTGAAGGAATGCTGGTTGACGCGCTTGAGCTGGCGGTGATCTGAGATTGGGTTTTGGAAAAGTCCACGCGTACTCCCTGCGCGGCCAGATCCTGAACCAATGCTGTAGGGAGACGTTTTCTTCCCACAGACAGATAAAACTGAATCGCATTATTCCATTTCGCTAAAACCGGTTGCAAAGAAGGGTCAGAAGCCCTCTGCGACTTCAAAGTAGATAGTCCGTCCAAGCCAGAAATCACCGAGCTATCTGCAAAAACCAGGGGAGCAGACAGGATCAGAAAAGCAAAAACCACCCTCATCTTTGCACCTCACCGGCGCTAAACCCGTAGATGCTCGACTCTGCATGATCTTGAGGGGCCTCATAGCGTCTTGAATAAGAAGGAGACAGGGTTTCAGCTGACTCGGTACGTGGATAAAGAGTGTCTAAAGCACCCAGCGGATCATAACGCAGCCCAGAACCCCCGGCATTTGCAGTGCTGATCAAACCCGGTCTCGTACCTGAGATGTATTGACTAAGATCATCCCCCTGGACTCCGCTCAAAACCCCAAGATCAACTTCATCAAATTTGAACCCGGTCCAAACATCAATGATGGCGATATACTTAAGACGCTCCTGTGCACTCAACTGATTTCGCAACATCTTAATCACCAGTTTGGGAACGGCGCTTTGGGTATTGGCCTCCTCAACGGCCTTAAGAACCTTATCAGAGATCTCGCCTTCGGAGTCTCCCAGGATACGAAGGTCGCTTTCCAAAAGGATGCTGGCTAAAACACTTTCCGAGCGCAGATAATCATTATGCGTAATTTGATCTCCTCCAAAAAGAAGGCGGCTCCCACAATCCAATGTTTCGGGGGATCCTGGGGTACCGTTATAGGATGGCTGCGAGGGAGAAGAGGTATTGTCTTCACGAATGAACCCGCAATTCCCCAGGGTCTTGATCACCTGATTCGTCCAGAGATCGGGAGCCAGACGAGCCTCAAAAAAATCCGGGACTCCCTCCAGAAAAGCTCCGGTCTCAGTCGTGATTTCACTCATATAGTGAATGTCGTCTTTGCCGTAGATATCTGCATTCGTCGCAACGGTCAAAACTTGCTGCGAACGGGTTAACTCATGGACGAGAAGAGCCTGAAGCTCTGTAGAAGTTTTAGTATTTGAAGCTAAATTACCAAGAATCAATTCATTTAAATTTGGATCATAATGCGCCTGAATACCCCCATCAATTTGGTTATCATCGGCAAGGATGATCTCTGGAGGGGCCTGATCCGTGTTGATCCCCAGAACCAGCCGGATATATTCCTGCAGCTTCAAGTCATCCTTAAGATCTTCATAGATTTTAACCAATTGGGGGTTCACCTCTGCGTTGGCGCTCAAGAAGTCATCTTCGCTGATCTCAGATCCAATTTTCGTTTCTGCCTGAACCGAAGCAGAATTAGATCCATAGACTCGAAAATAAACCCCTTCCAGAGGTAGTTGCGAAACAGGAACAACCGAACCCGAGCTACCGCCGGACCCCGATCCTGACCCGGATCCACTGCCCGAACTGCCTCCCGATCCAGAACCAGAGCTTCCACCTGAACCAGATCCAGAGCCTGAACCGCTGCCCGATCCCGACCCTGAGCTACCACCAGAACCGGAACTTCCACTGCCTCCAGACGAGCCTTGCGCGGGAAGCTCCCTTGAGCGACGTGAAAAATTAACATGCACACCCACGCGTGCCAGATCAGTTGACAAATTCGTAGGAATGCGACGCATCCCATGGGTTTCATAAAACTGCATGGCCGGTTTCCATTTTCCATCGAGCAATGTTTTCAAACCGGGTCGAGTATCACTATGTTGCTGCAAATCAAGAAGTCCATCGATTCCAGAAACCGTGAGATTAACCGTGCTATTTCCTGGAGCAATGGGCGCTGTGGGCGATGAGGGAGACGATATCTGCAGGGCTTCTTGAACAGTTCCATGATCCACCCTGATTCCG
>CAZRLV010000430.1:0-3123 GCA_964600955.1 uncultured bacterium | reverse complement strand
CCCCGCATATCCTCCTTCAGGCCTTTTTGCAGCGCATCATCAATAGCGGAGGTCGCATTGAGCGTGAATATGCCCTGGGTCGCAAACGCATGGACCTGGGAGTCATCTACAAAGACCAGAAGTTTGCCATCGAGATCAAAATCAAATCCTCTGAAACATCCAGGGAAGAAAGCCTCGATCAAATCTGGGATTATATGGATACCCTGGGTACCAAAGAAATGGGTTACCTCTGTGTTTTCGATCGCAGTTTCGAGACCACCTGGGAAGAGCGTTACACCTGGACCCCGGTAAAACACCGAGGTAAAAAAATCACCGTGATTGAAATGTAATTGCGGGGCGAATTTCGGGCCGGGTATGTTTGATGGCATATGCAATCGGGATTTTGGGGATGACGGGTGTATGGGATGGGGAGTATCATGTGCCTTAAGCACCCTCAGGGTGAAAAGGAGCTGAAATGACCCAGCTGGATTTTTTATCGCGTAAAGACATCAAGAAACTTCCCAAGACGGATTTGCATGTGCACCTGGATGGTTCGGTCCCGCCCCAATTGGTTTACGAGTTGGCAAAGGAGCAGAAAATTGATCTGGTCGAAGTATCCAGGGACCTCGATATCGGGGGACTGGAATCCGGTGATGTGTCCGAGCTTGAGAAAAAGATCTTCAAGGATACCTATGACTCATTGGGGGAATATCTCATTCCCTTCGAGTTTATCAATGTGGTACTGCGCTGTGAGGAGGGTCTGAGAAAGGCTGCTTATAAACTAGCCTACGATAATTTCCGTGAAGGCGTACGTTATTTCGAATGCCGCTTTGCCCCCCAGAAACACTGGAAAAATGGATTTGCCTGGATGGATATCATTCGGGCCGTAAACACCGGACTTAAGCAGGCTGCGGATGAATTTAATCAGCAGGAGCCGGTGATTTCAGGAAAAGAACCCCCGTTTAAGTATGGAATGATTCTTTGTGGTATGCGCATGATCAATGAGCATATGGGGGATTACTATCGTTATCTTTTTGAACTGCATGTGGGGTTGGATTTGCAAAACCTCTCTTCCATGGCCTCACTTGAAGTGGCCAAACTGGCTGAAATCGCCATTGAGGAGGGCCTGCCTGTAGTTGGTTTCGACCTGGCCGGACGCGAAGACGGCTTCCCGGCTGAATCGCATCGCAAGGCGTATCTTTATTGCTATGAGCGAGGGATTGGAACCACTTGCCATGCTGGCGAGGCCTATGGCCCCGAAAGTATCAAGTCTGCTGTAAAAGACTGTATGGCCCGTCGCATCGGGCACGGAACTCAGCTTTTCAGAAAAAGTTCCATTTACAAACTCAATGAAGAAGGCGAACAGTTAACCAAGGCCCAAAGAAAAGAGTACGTCAGTGATATTGTGGAGTGGATTGCGGACAACCGCGTTACCTTGGAAGTCTGTCTAAAGTCAAACTCCCAAACCCTGCCGGAATACCGCGATCTGACACAGCATCCCATTCGTTATTTTCTGGAAAACCGCATTCGAATAGCCCTCTCAACGGATAACCGAGCGATCTCACGTGTTAGTGTGACCGACGAATATGAACGTGCTATCCGTACCTTCGATATCGATGAGAAGCTGTTAAAAAACCTCTGCATCGGGGGCTTCAAAGCCGCCTTTTTTCCCGGCACCTACCTGGAAAAAAGAGCCTATATCTCCAAGGTCATTGATTTTTATAATGAACAGTTAACAGAGATTAAGAACAGGGTTTGAAATCGAGAATCACAGGAATCAAAGGTAGCATAGGAATCAGAGGAAGTTGAAGATTAAGATTTTTTTCGACCATTTGAATGGATCCCCCGGTCAAGCCGGAGAATGACGAGCAGCGTAGGGTTGAGGCCTGCCTCAAGCGAAATCCTGGTAATGCCGGATCAGGCATGCCTGACGCCCTAGGAATTTGAGATTCCACGACCATCTATGCGGGCGAGGCGGGCCTCGCACCCTACGATTTATTTTACGATTGTTCCTGTGGAGGGGCCTGCATGTACCTTGGCTCCGATTTCTTTTAGGGGTGTGGGTATGTAACCCAGGGCGTAGAGTCCGTCTTTGCAGGTAGATTGAGAGGTGATTTTGCCTTTGCTTTTGCCTTGCACTTCGATGGTCTGACCCACCAGATTTTCGGTGGATGCGTCTGCAAATTGCATCATAGCCAGGGTTTTGTTGGTATGGCCATAGGTGCGGTTGCGGGCGAAAACCTCTTGTCCCATAAAACAGCCCTTACTATAGGAGATAATGCCTTCCTGGCTTAGTTCAGGCGCCAGGATAGATTCTTCGGGGTATTCAGTTTCCGGGAAGGGGTAGAGCTCACGGATTCTGATTTCCTGCATATCCCTTTCAGCAAGGGGCGTAAAGTTTTTACTTGAGATTTCCTTTAGATCCGCTTCAAAAGGGGTCAACACGGTCAAACCAGGATGATTTAAGAACAATCCCTTAAAAAACAGTCGGCCATCCTTTTGCAGAACCTCGCGCTCCATTGCTTCTTCAGAAAACTCTACCCCAAAAACTTCTGCTGCCTCTAAACTGGAGTAAGAACCCGGAAAGCTCAGGCTGTAATAATCGCTTAGCTGAGTCAATTTGAGATCCTCGCAAAAATGATAGGTCTCAAGCGAGGTCTGAACGCGACTGCTGGCCGATGCAGGATGGTGTAGAAAAATCTGACCATCAAGACGGTAGACCTCCATCAGGCCCAGAACTTTACCTTTGGCTGTGCTAGAAGAACTAATCTGACCAAAACCGGATTGCAAAGCCGCTAAATTACTGGAAATCTGCCCATTGATAAAGTCCAGGGTATCGGGTCCATCAACGCGCAGCATGCAGAAAAAACCACTGTCTAAAAATAAAAGCTCTGTATCCAGGGTAGATAACGAAAACCCAGGAACCCCACGAACCGGAAATGCCGCCCCCTGAAACAAACCAGAGTTCATCCCCAGATCATCATAGAATTCTGCAAGAGATTTCATACCCATTAGTTTACCACTAAACGAAATTAAAGGGATGTCCTATCAAAATCTCTAAGTTTCGAGAACAGCCCTTAACGAAATCACCAGGGCGATTGCATCTAAATTTATGTAAGTCCGAGTACCTTAAGCAGATAGGTT
>CAZRLV010000429.1:0-3131 GCA_964600955.1 uncultured bacterium | reverse complement strand
AGATAGATCGGAAGAAAATGATTCCCATCCGTCATCCTCCGGCTTGACCGGGGGACCCAATCGGGGGATCCATCTTCCTCTTCTATTCGATTATTCGTGCTTGATCAAAATTTTTCGACCTTTTAAGTGGATCCCCTGGTCAAGCCAGAGGATGACGCGGTGAGGGTTCACACCTTCATGAAACAGGCATTGATTCAGGGCTCATCGTATCCAGATCCACTAACTAAACACCATTGCGACTTGATCGGGGGATCCATCCTATCCCTTCTCCCTACCCCTGATTCATCTACTTCTATGATTCCTGAACACGTGCTATTGATGCTTTAATTGTTCAGTCGCAAACTCTGCAAGATGGGCTGAAACGCAGTCTTATTCCTAGTATTTCTCAAAATCTCCCCTACTTCAGCTCGATTCTGATCATTCACCCGAAAACGCTTAATGAGTACGGGGTAGAGCTCTGACTGGTTCTGATAGCTCCAATGGATACGGTCAAGCTCTTCACGAGTTGAGGGGCTGACCAGTTTAATCATCAACTTCATCAGCGCCTTGCGGTTTCTACGCCCTGAAATCCCCTCAAATCCAAAAGGCAGGTAGGCGACCTTTCCCCTCTCATAGGTATTGATCAGACCTGCTGGGCCATTGTCTTTATAATTTAGGAAAGCCTTCACGGTTTTCCGGGCTTTGAAGTTGGCCTTTATGACATCCGGCCATCTTTGATTATTGGCGCTATCGGCTCCATCTAGTTTAAAACTCAGCCTTGAACCTTCAATGGTCTTTACCTTGGAGATATCCTTGATAAAAGTGGCGCCAAGGACTTGTTTGTAGAAGTTGCTGGCTCGAATGCGGTAGCCGATCTCCTGTCCGGAAATGATCAGGCGTCCTCCGTTTTTAACGTACTCAGTCAACATTTCCTGCTCGTATCCATCTAGAAGCGAACCCTGGCCATTATTGCCAGAAAAATAAATGACATGTTCATAGGCCATGAGATCCTTGGGCTCTATTTTTTCTCCAATATTGTATTCCAATCCAAGGGAATTGAGACTGGCTTCGTAGTAGCGCTCATAGCTGGCACGAATATCACGGTCCAACACGAAAAACGGAGGTAGATAATCTAGCTCGATGGTGTGCAAGCTCTCAGAATCGACGGTGATCTCGGCGATGCGTGTCTGATAACCAGTGGCGCGAACCTCAATTTTATAATCACCCCCGGGAAGAGCGATCTGTAGAGTGCTGCCGTGGGTGCTTCCCCCTTCTACGGCAACATCCACAAAAGTGATCTTAGCATTGAGTAGCGTACCGTCTGGACTTTTAACTTGAAACTGGGTCTCGATACTAGGAGAAGGCTCGAGATCTGTTTGAATATCCAGGGTCTCCCCCTTTTTGATTTCGACATGCATGGATTTTGCAAAATAACCAAAGGCGCTGATCCGCAATTGATATTCACCGGCGGGCAGAAAGACGCGCACCCTGCCTTCACCATCTGAGTGAAACTCCCGCCCCGAAGGACTGACCTGGACTCTGGCCTTCTGATCGCCTGCGTTAATACCGAGTAGAGCCTTGCCGCCGGAGCGAACCAATCTCATGGCCTCATAGGCATCGATGCGGCCTTCGCCAAAATTATTGTCTTTTCCAGGCTCTCCAAGGTCCACGGCAGAAGCCGCAAGGATTTCTCGGGTTTCTTCCAGAGTGAGATTGGGGTCTGCCTGTAGCATTAGGCCCACAACCCCAGCGCTATGTGGAGTTGCCATGGACGTGCCGCTCAACTTCTTAAATCCGCCGCCGTTTTTTATCGAATAAATCTTGACCCCCGGAGCAGAAACATCCGGTTTGATATAGGTTTCTCCCTGATAGATAACAGGGCCGCGAGAGGAAAAATTAGCGATTCGATCATCGGAATCCGTGGCACCAATGGCAATCACATTTTTATAGCCCCCCGGCGCGGCGATAGTCCCCGGGTTAGAGCCTGAATTCCCGGCGGCAAATACCGGAATAATCCCAAGCTCTTCCCAGGTGTCAATAGATTCCTGATGGCGATCATCCATCCCCCCACCCCAGGAATTAGAAATCACACGAGGGAAGTCTGCGGTATCGGGGTTACCGTCGGGGTCTGCGATCCATTGCATGGCCTCAAAAATAGCAGAGTTGGTGGTGCGACCTTTATCACTAAAGATCTTAGCCATGATGAGCTTTGCACCAGGAGCAACTCCGATAGATCGACCCTTGTTATCCTTGCCCCCAAGAATAGTACCGGCACAATGACTGCCATGCCCCTGCCCATCATTGGCGACATTATCTGCATAATCCGAGATAAAATCCTTGGTTTGCAGGATTCTCCCCCCAAAGCTAGGGTGATTAGAGTCCACACCGGTATCCATGATCCCGATCACCACACCCTTACCGTCAATTCCCATCTCTTGCCAGACTTTTTGCACCCCCATTTTCATGAGCCCATAAGTACTGCCCGCGCTATCAGCCTCAGGTGCCTTGAGTTCAATAGGATCAAACAGAGTGAGTTCACGATCTAATTCAATAGACCGAATCTCCTCGCGATTTAATAGCCCCTTGATAAAGCTAGTCTTTGCCGTAATGATGACAGAGTTCTCAATCCACAGCCCCACCATACGTTTGACGTCCTTAGATTGCGCCTTAGCCAAGCCCAAGGAAAGCGCCCCCTGCTGAATCTCAGAAAACGTACGCATTTTACGCCTCTGAATTGCAGAAGGCGGCTCCCCCGCAACCTTTTTCATAAAAGGAGACTTAAACCGAGCAATAACGGTGATCTCTACATCAGCCTTAGAGAGAAAAACCCCCGCAAGGTCAGGCCCCACCACAGGTCGCGCCCAGGAATTAAAAGCCACAAACAAAACCAGGAAGCCATAAAGGTATTTTTTCATAGGTAAAGCCCCAAAAATCAAAGTTTTCAGATCAAGCCTACAACAATAAGAACAGACCCAAAGACTGTCAAGAGACAAGAAGTTAATAACCCCCCTGCGTCATCCTGAACTTGATTCTAATGTCCAAAAGTTAAGCCGAAGAAGTGCATGAATGCCCTAAAACCTCGTCATGCTGAACTCGTTTCAGTATCCATCTTTGAAATCAAGAATCAGAGGCATCAAAGGTAGCATAGGAAT
>CAZRLV010000428.1:0-3146 GCA_964600955.1 uncultured bacterium | reverse complement strand
AAACTCAGGTTTAGGCTGTCCCCTTCATCATCTGCCAGATCTATAGATATTTGAAGATCTCCAGTATTGCCTGTGACGGATAGGTTTTGAGCGGTAGGTGTAGTATTGACTTCATTGAGAACCGCAAAGGTGCTGGTAGTTATTGCGGCTCCCTGGAGTAGGCCGTCTGAAGGGGTAAGCCTAATTTGAACACCGAGTTCATCTGTCTGGAAATCTCTGAATGTTTCCCAAAAAAACGTGGTTTTCTGGCCCGCAGGAATTGAACTTAAAAGGATGCTGGTATGCGTAGAGATGTTCCAGTTCACACCCCTATCCAGGCTAAATTCAAAATGAAGATCAAGTGGGTCGTTATTAGGATCAACGGTATTAAAACCTACCAAAACATCTCGCTTAAACCCGGTGACCGATGTTGATCCAAAGGCTGTGGTTTGGGTATCACCACTTAGTGTCAAATTGGAAATCGAGGGGGGTAAGTTGGGGAGATTCGAGATCTGGAACGATGCAGAGTTGAGACTTGTACCTGTACTTTCAGGGTCAGACGGGGTTAAGCGGATGACTACGGTTTCATCCGTTTGAAAATTCTGGGAAGAGTGCCAGATAAAGCTAGTTGCGGTAGCTGGACTAAGCGAGGCTAGAGAAGGAGTGGTCTGGCTCGAAGGCGTAAAGATCTGGCCCCCGTCCGTAGAAAATTCGAAGAGGACAGAGAGCTGGTCCTGATCAGGATCGATAAGATCAAATTGGATGGATATATCCCCCGAGGTGCCAGACAGACTCAGGTTTTCAGAGACGGGCGTTCGATTGGGAAGATTGGGAATCGATAGGTTATTGATTTGACTTGTCTCAATGGGTGAGCCTTCATAGCTTAGGTTTAACCTCAGGCTAACTGATTCTTCATCGGTTTGAAAATCCAGGAAAGAATGCCAGATGAAAGATGTTGCTGTTTGAAACGGGAGTGAGGAGATTGATGGTGTGGTGGAAACCGGAACCGTAAAGGTTTGTCCACCATCCAGGGAGTAGGCAAATTCCAGAGTGACTCCGAAATCAGCAGGAACCGAGACGTCAAAGCTTAGCTTGATATCTCCGGAACTCCCAAGAATGGATAGATTGGCAAGTTCTGATAGACTTTTTGTTTGACTTAGGACCAGGGTTTGAATCTGACTGATGAGATTTTCCCCTACAGCAGCTTCCACTTTTTCTGCGGTTACATCATTAATGGCGTTGGGGGTGGCGCTATCTGCGAATACAGATCTGATTTCCTCGGAGCTAAGATCCATTGAGATGGCTTGAGATAAGGTGACAATGCTTTGTTGGAAACTCGATTTGAGTGCTAGCTCTGGATTTGATCCGCTTCCATTTTCAGCAAGTTCTAGAAGGATTTCATCGGAGCTTGCAATATTCGTTTTCGATGCCCCTGTAAGAAATTCGCTTACATCATTTTCCACCAAAGCCTTTGTGGCCATGGCGACTAACTTGAACTTGGGTGTGAGGTTTGGGTCTCCAGTTCGAATAGCAGATTCCACAGTTCTGATATTACTGTTAACCAAAGGGATGTCGGCAGGGCTGATCCGGTTTTCGGGTCGAATAGATTTATTCAAGATCCCCAGAGACTTTAGATTGGCCTCAGCCAAAACCGCTTGTGCATTGCTAAAATGCGATATTACACTAGCTTTTGCTAGGTCTGGATCACTAGAGAGTAGATTAGAGGAGATGTTTTTAATCTGAGTCACCGGGGGTAGGAAGGATTTTAAGCGTACCTGTCCTTCCTGGAGGACACGTGTTGACTTGCTTTGGGGCTCTACTGAGGTACTCAAAGATTTCAATGAGTCTACATAGAAGTAAAGCAAGTCTTGATCTGATAGTGCCGAAAGGTCTGCGCGAGGAAGGCTCAAGGTTGCATGACCACGGCTGTCCGTAGTCTGAGTGTCCAGAGTGCCCTCAAGCAATGAAACCAATCGAACCCGAGCTTTAATCAATGGACCATCCAGGGCAGAAACTTCAATCCTAACCGTGGGTATAGGTGTGGGGTCATCGTGAATTCCAGAGAGAAAATTCCCACCGCAACCCACACAAAAAAAGCCCAGCAAGGCAACAAAAAAAAGTCTAACAAATTGTTGTAGCATTAAATCCTAATGTCATAAAGGTGGATCCCCCGACTTGATCGGGGGATCCATCTTCCTCGACTCTTTTATTATCAGATTAGTATACTCGTCCCGATGATAGGAGTACAATAATTCACTAATCGACGAGATCTATGCTAAACCATCGTTATATCCCCGTTTTACTTCTCATTTTTATCATCCATCTGAAATTGGAAGCCTGGGGGAAAACCGGCCATCGAATCGTAGGAGCCATTGCCGAGCTTCATCTTTCCGGGCAAGCTCAGGATATTTCCTATGACCTACTCAACGGACAGTCTCTGGCCCATGTAGCCAACTGGGCCGATGAAATTCGAGGCGATCCCGCCTGGTCACATAGCTACCCCTGGCATTATGTCAATATTGCACCGGCAAGCACCTATGCCAAAAGCTCCAAGAATCCAAAAGGGGATGTCCTTCGCAAGATAAAAGAGTTCTCAGCAGCACTTGCAAGAGGTAATCTTTCCATAGAAAAGAGGGCTCAAGCTATAAAGTGGTTGGTACATCTGGTAGGGGATCTTCATCAACCTTTACATGCAGGTTATGCCAAAGACGAGGGTGGGAACAAGGTTAAAGTATCCTGGTTTGGTAGGCCCACTAATCTACATAAGGTTTGGGATGAGGATGTGATGCTATACACAGAATTCAGCTATAGTGAATATGCGGACTACCTAAACTCATCGTCAACTCAAACACCGAGGACTTGGCAGCAGGATACGTCTTGGCAGTGGCTGAAGGAATCGAGGATTCTTTTACCTCAAGTTTATAAGATAGGAGATGGAAACCTATCCTATGCTTATGCCGAGACCTCCCGAAAAATTATTGAGAAGCGTCTCCTGCAGGCCGGAATCCGCCTCGCCGCAATCCTAAACCGCGTCCTGGGTAAATCCAGAGGGAAATAGGATGACAATTTTGGGGAAGGAATCAGAGGGAGCAGAGGAATCAGAGGAATTAGAGGAATGGGGAAATGAAAGAGGAAGAAAGATGGATCCCCTGGTCAAGCCAGAGGAT
>CAZRLV010000427.1:0-3150 GCA_964600955.1 uncultured bacterium | reverse complement strand
TTTTGTGGTGGTGCATCTTCTGGGAGTTAAATACGGTCCCGTTTATTTCACTGCGGCGCAAGATGGCACGGTGATCCGCGATCTTTATAAATTAGTTCTGGAATACTTTAAAAGTCCCACCATGGTGCTGTTTTATAGCGCAGGAATGGTCATTCTGGGGGTCCATTTAAGCCATGCCTTCTGGAGTGCCTGCCAGACTCTGGGGCTAACCAGTCGAAAATTGAGCGCAACGCTAAAAGCTATCTCGCTCATCTTGGCCGTGGTGATTTCAGGCGGCTATCTCGCAATCGTTCTCTGGGCTAGTTTGAAAGGGGTGAATTAAGATGTTGGACGCAAAAATACCCGGCGGCGATTTGGAAACGAAATGGGTGCGGTACCGCTCCTCTTGCAAACTGGTCAATCCCGCAAACAAGCGCAAATTCAAAGTCATTGTCGTGGGTAGTGGACTCGCCGGGGCTTCGGCTTCAGCCTCACTATCTGAGCTGGGCTATCAGGTGGATTGCTTCTGTGTCCAGGACAGCCCTCGTCGAGCGCATAGCATTGCCGCTCAGGGGGGCATCAATGCTGCCAAGAACTATCAAAATGATGGCGATAGCGTTTACCGGCTTTTCCATGACACGGTCAAGGGCGGAGACTATCGTTCGCGTGAAGCCAATGTTTACCGTCTGGCTGAAATCAGCACGGGAATTATTGACCAATGTGTGGCTCAGGGGGTTCCCTTTGCCCGCGATTACGGCGGATTATTGAATAACCGCTCATTTGGCGGCGCTCAAGTCTCTAGAACCTTCTACGCCAGAGGCCAAACTGGGCAGCAGTTGCTGCTTGGGGCCTACTCTGTATTGATGAAAGAGGTGCATAACGGGGGCGTAAAAATGTTCTCGCGCCATGAAATGCTGGAACTGGTCATCGTCGGTGGCAAAGCGCGTGGAATCGTGACCCGTGATCTGGTCAGCGGCGAAATCCGCTCTTTTGCCGCCGATGCGGTGATTTTGGCCAGCGGGGGCTATGGAAACGTATTCTATCTTTCCACAAACGCCATGAATAGTAATGTGACCGCGGCGTGGCGCGCTCATCGACAGGGTGCTTTTTTTGCCAACCCCTGCTATACACAGATTCATCCTACTTGTATCCCTGTTTCAGGTGCGCATCAGTCCAAGCTGACACTTATGAGTGAGTCCCTGCGAAATGACGGTCGGGTCTGGGTTCCCAAGCGTCCCGGGGATGAACGTGCCCCCCGTGAAATCCCCGAAGAGGATAGGGATTATTACCTGGAGCGTAAATATCCAAGCTTTGGAAATCTGGTGCCCCGTGATGTGGCCTCAAGAAACGCCAAACAAGTTTGCGATGAAGGGCGGGGAGTTGGTCCTTCGGGACTGGCGGTTTATCTGGATTTTAGAGATGCCATGCAACGCCTTGGCGAGGACGAAATTCGCTCTCGCTACGGTAACCTTTTTCAGATGTATGAGCGTATCACCGGAGAAAGCCCCTACCAAACCCCTATGCGAATTTACCCGGCCATTCACTACACCATGGGCGGACTATGGGTAGATTATAATTTGATGAGCAACCTCGAAGGACTCCATGTTTTAGGCGAGGCTAATTTTTCCGATCACGGGGCCAATCGTTTGGGGGCCAGTGCCTTGATGCAGGGGTTGGCCGATGGATATTTTGTCATTCCCTATACCCTTGGAACCTATTTTGCCGGAACCTCACTAGATCCGGTGGATACCAGTCATAAAGCCTTCCTGGACGCTCAATCCCAGGCTCGTGACCGTATCAGCCGCTTGCTCTCTGTGCAGGGGTCTAAATCGGTGGATACATTTCATAAGGAACTGGGCAAGGTTCTTTGGGACAATGTGGGAATGGCCCGCTCCAAAGAGAGCCTGGAAACCGCGCTTTCAGCCATTCCGTCTCTGCGTGAGGAATTCTGGGAAAACGTTTATATTCCAGGCTCTTCAGATGGACTGAACCTTGAGCTTGAAAAGGCGGGACGTGTGGCAGATTATCTAGAACTCGCCGAACTTCTGGCTCGCGATGCAAATCATCGCGAGGAGTCTTGCGGAGGACATTTTAGAGTCGAGAGTAAGACCGAAGAGGACGAGGCCCTGCGTGACGATGAAAAATTCTCTTATGTGGCAGCCTGGGAACATAAATCCGGTAAAGCCAAACCGAAACTTCATAAGGAAAAACTACGCTTTGAAACCGTAAAATTGAGTCAAAGGAGCTATAAATAATGAGTGGGAAATCTCTCTCTTTGACCGTTAAGGTCTGGCGGCAGTCCGGACCCAGTGATTCAGGAAAACTTGAAAGCCATCAGCTCGATGGGGTCTCAACCGATATGTCTTTTTTGGAGATGCTCGATGTCTTGAACGAGAGCCTCGTTCATCAAAAGCTGGAGCCCGTAGCCTTTGATCATGACTGCCGTGAGGGCATCTGCGGCACCTGTTCGCTAGTCATTAACGGAATCCCCCATGGCCCTGAACAGGCCACAACCACCTGTCAACTCCATATGCGCAGTTTTCGTGACGGTGACACCATCACCATCGAGCCATTTCGAGCCAGAGCTTTTCCAGTCATTAAAGACCTCACCGTGGATCGATCCGCCTTTGATCGTATCATCAGCGCCGGGGGTTATGTTTCGGCCAAAACCGGCGGCGCCCCGGACGCCAATGCTTTGCCGATTCCCGGGGTCGTGGCTGAAAAAGCCATGGATTTTGCCCAGTGTATCGGGTGCGGTGCATGTGTAGCGGCCTGTAAGAACGCCTCGGCCATGCTTTTTGTTTCAGCCAAGGTCTCGCATCTGGGGGCCTTGCCTCAGGGGCGACCTGAAGCGGCCGCACGGGTTTTGAATATGGTGGAGCAAATGGATCTTGAGGGATTTGGAAACTGCACCAACACCGAAGTTTGTGAGGCCGCCTGCCCCAAAGAGATCTCAGTTGAAGGAATCGCGAGCTTAAACTGCGAATTCATCAAGTCCACCTTCTGTTCCGAGGAGTAGTTCCTGGGCTCTAAAAGGCGTAAACGCTTTAGCTTTTACAAGCTCAAGGGGCAATCCGCAAAAATTGTTCCGGGGCTTCTCAACTGGAAGGGGCGTTGCGTTACCGAGCTGCCCGAAGGCCCGGTGTAGATCTCGGGAGCATTCCATGGATT
>CAZRLV010000426.1:0-3164 GCA_964600955.1 uncultured bacterium | reverse complement strand
GGATCGTCTGGCAACTGTTAAGACCCAGATTTCAAAAAAGGCTCATATTGAAGTAGATACCCGAATTTGTGACGATACCTGCCCGCATCAATGTACGACTTTTGTTTGCCCGGCGCGATGCTATGAGATTGTTGATAAGAAAATGTGCTTTCAGTACGAGGACTGCATCGAATGCGGCACCTGCTTTTATGCCTGCGACCAGGGGGCAGTTACCTGGAATTATCCGGAATCCGGACATGGGGTTAGCTTTAAGCTGGGATAAATATGAATTTTGAACCCAATGAAGATCAACGTATGATCCGCGATATGGCCCGTGAATTTGCTACGGAGCATATCAGCGAGCAAGATTCCATGGCCTGGGACCGGGAGCATCAATTCCCTCAGGAAATTCTTCAGCAGATGGGAGAGTTGGGACTGATGGGGATGAACTTTCCTGAAAAATACGGCGGGGCCGGCGTTAATACCGTGGCCTATGTTTTAGCCATGATGGAAATTTCCAGAGGGTGCAGTTCTTTGGGGGTTACCATGGGAGTGAATCATCTTGTCTGTGAGGTATTAAACCTTTACGGAACAGACACCCAAAAAGAGAAGTTTCTAACCCCGCTAGCGTCAGGCAAAGGAATAGGGGCTTTTTGCCTCACTGAACCTCAGGCTGGTTCTGACGCACAAAACCAAAAAACCAGAGCTACCCTCAAGGACGGGTTTTATATTCTCAATGGAAAAAAGGCTTTTATCACCAATGGAGGGTTCGCCAAGACCTTTATTGTCACAGCCGTTACGGGTCAAACGGACTCGGGTGCCAAGGAGATCTCAGCCTTTATCATCGAAAAGGGGAGCGAGGGTCTTATCCTGGGTGCCCCGGAGCATAAGATGGGGCAATGTGCTTCAAATACGGTAGAAGTCACTCTGGAGAATCTGCGGATTCCCGAGGAAAATCTTCTTGGCGGTGTCAATGGGTTCAAAGCCATGCTCACCGGACTCAACAGCGGGAGAATCGGAGTAGCCGCTCAATGTTGTGGTATTTCACAAGCTGCGCTCAGCGCAACTTGTGAGTACGCTAAGCAGCGTGAAGCTTTTGGTAAACCTCTGGCCAAACATCAAGCGATCCAGTTTAAGATCGCCGATATGGCAACCCGTCTGGAAACCTCGAAGCTACTGACCCTAAGAGCGGCACAAATCAAAGATGCGGGCTTGAATTTTATTGAGGCGGCTTGCATGGCCAAGTTCTATGCTTCTGAGAGCTGTAATAGCGTAGTTGATGAAGCTGTTCAGATTCACGGAGGCTACGGCTATATTCGCGAATACCTCGTCGAAAAGCTCTATCGGGATGCGCGTGTGACCACCCTCTATGAGGGGACTTCGGAAATTCAGAAAATAGTAATTGCTCGGAATAGGTTGAAGTGAGGATAGAAAAGAAATTAAACCACGAAAAACACCAAAGTCACGAAAAAAAAGTTAGGGATAATTAGGAGAAGAAAATGCATTTTGAACTTAGTGATGATCAGAAAATGATTCGTGATACGGCTCGGGATTTTGCCTCTAAATATGTTGCTCCTGGTGCCATTGAACGTGATCAAAGCGGAAAGTTTCCTATGGATCTTGTCGGGCAATTGGCTGAACTGGGTTTGATGGGGATGGTTTATCCCGAAAAATACGGTGGTGCTGAAGCGGATACGATCTCCTTTGCTTTGGTAATCGAGGAATTAGCACGTCATGATGCTTCTCTTGCCATTACAGTTGCTTCGCATACCTCTCTTTGCACCGGGCATATCGCCGCATTTGCCTCTGAGCAGTTAAAAGACAAATACATGCCCGATCTGGTGAGCGGTACCAAGCTCGGTGGTTGGGGTCTAACAGAGCCAGGAGCAGGGTCCGATGCTTCAGGCACCCGCACCACGGCTGTTCTGGAAAAGGATGCATGGGTTCTCAATGGTAGCAAGACTTTTATTACGCAAGGAAGTGTCGGTGAAACCTTTGTGATTCTTGCATCTACCGACAAAAGCCTGGGAGCGCGAGGCATCTCTGCCTTTGTGGTCGAAAAGGAAACTCCTGGTTTTTCACACGGCCCAAAAATGCAGAAACTCGGACTTAGGTCCTCGGATACCTGCGAATTAATTCTGGAAAATGTGCGTATCCCCAAAGAAAACCTGATCGGTGAGATCAATATGGGTTTCATCAATGCTATGCAAGTTCTTTCCGGAGGACGAATCGGTATTGGTGCCATGGCGGTAGGAATTGGGCAGGGTGCCCTTGAAGATAGTCGAAATCATGCCAGGGAACGAGTTCAATTTGGAAAACCCATCGCGGCATTGCAAGCCATTCAGTTCAAGCTAGCTGATATGGCCACGCAATTGGAGGCGGCTCACCTTTTAGTAATGCGTGCGGCATATCTAAAGGATCAAGGTGAACCTTATAACCGCGAAGCATCCATTGCCAAGCTCTATGCTTCAGAGGCTGGAATGAGTGCGGCTCATCAAGCTGTGCAGATCCACGGAGGTTATGGCTATATGGAGGAATACCATGTCGAGCGATACTACCGGGATGTAAAGCTCTGCGAAATTGGAGAAGGTACCTCAGAAATCCAAAGAATGGTAATCTCACGCTCCCTACTGGCAAGTTGATAGGGAAATAGGGATCATAGGAATGGGGAAGAAAATCACCACCGCATATTCCTTTTCCCCACACTCGTCATCCTCCGAGTTGACCAAGGGATCCATTCAAAATGGTCGAAAAAGTCTTCATCTTCATTCTGACTTCTGTCTCCTGGATTCTTGGCTTTATGATGAATCCACCGGTCAAGCCGTAGGATGACAGATTTTTCAGGGGTTCTTGCTTGGCCCAGAATCCATCTGCCTCTTTTTTCCTCTGATTCTTGAGTTAGCGAATCATTGCGCGGTCTCCGCTGCCGGAGTAGTTAATGAAGACAGTCTTGGTTTCGGTGAAGAAGTTCAGGCCGTCTTCGGACATCTCGCGGTCTCCATAACCTGTGGCCTTTAGGCCGCCGAAGGGGAGCTGGGCCTCTCCACCGATGGTGGGTTCATTCACATGCACCATCCCGGCTTCAATCCCTTCGGTGTAGCGCATTATTGTGCTCATATCCCGGCAAAAACGCGAAGACGCCAGCCCAAAGTCTGAATTATTAGCTAGATCAAGGGCTTCTTCAA
>CAZRLV010000425.1:0-3166 GCA_964600955.1 uncultured bacterium | reverse complement strand
CCAATTGACCTTGGCACCGGCCAACCCCATCTTGGCATCTGAGATTTCAGGTCGCACCGAGAGGATGGGCCTGTTATTCCAGCTGATACGCATACCGACATCATGGGTGACATCCTGGTTGCGTGTGGCACTCATATGGCAGGTGGCGCAGGTCGGTGCCGCGTTATAGTCCTCTCCCACAACCCATTTTGGACTATCGAGATTCATCTTTTCCTTATTAGCGTTATAGGCGATCCCATGTTTGGACTCGTTGTAAATCTCAATTTGAGGATGGTCGGGTCCCATATGACATTTTCCACAAGTCTCGGGCTCGCGAGCCTGCTTCACCGAAAATGTATGTCGTGAGTGACAGGCTGTACAAGAGCCCTCACTGCCGTCAGGATTAATACGACCGATTCCCGTGTTGGGCCAGGTGGCGGGGTCCAGCTTTCCACCGTCCAAAACCTTGACCTGCGAACTGTGACATTGCCAGCATCCGTTCACGGCGGCGGCAGACACTCCTTCGGGGAAACCTTCGGTTTTGAAACCGCGGTTACCCTCAACAACCTCGGCAAGCACATTATCCAACGAACCAATGATGCGCCCTGCTTTGGCATGATGACTCTCGGTCATCTCTTGAACCTCGCGCTCGTGGCAGCGGGCACAATCTTTAGGTGAAACGATGGTTGAGATCAGATAACCTTTATGTTTAAAGGCATCTTTATCGCCCTCTTCAGCCGAGTGGCACTCAAAACAGCCCACATTGGCACGGAAATGCTTTGAATCACCCCACATTTCATAAATACCTGAACTTTTTTCTTTGTGACATTCAATACAATCTACGCTCTCCTCGGACAATTTCTTAGGGAAAAACCCGGCATATAAATGACAGGTTGACACCAAGACCAGCCCGATAATGACAACAGTGGTCCTGTTTAAATACCTCACGGGTGACGGTACACCAAGCATGACTCCTCCTTATCTGCGGTTAACTAAGTATCGGGCTATCGGGTTTAATAAACTCCGTGCCACTAATTGAGGTTATCTTAGGCAAGATTAGTGCCAATCTGAGCCAGGCTGGTACCCCCTTCTTTATTCGTTTTGTTGAGCCACCTTGTTTCCCTGATTTCAACTTGGCATCAATTTTGTTAATACGTGGACATAATCGAAAAAGGAGTAGACTATGAAGCTGATTACTACGGGTTTGTTTTTAAGTCTTGGCTTTCTGACTGTCATAGGTGCAGCCAAAATTCAGCTCAAAACCACTCCAGACTCTGTGCTCAGAAAGAAAAACATGAGTTTTCGCTGTAGTGAATGTCACCGCCACATAGAGACCGACCTCAATCAGCGCAAAATGGTTGGAGAGCATGAGAACCTGAAAATGAACCATAGCGATCTCTGGTGTCTGAGTTGTCATGATGCTAAGGACCGATCACAGCTAAGGCTGATCAGTGGAAAAACCGTGGGATTCTCAAACATGGTGGAACTTTGTGCCCAATGTCATGGAATGGTCGTTCGAGATTGGAAGGCGGGAGTCCACGGGAAACGAATCGGCTTCTGGAATGGGGAAAAAAAGGTCTTGAGCTGTAATGAATGCCATGATTCTCACGACCCGAAATTCAAGGCTATCAAGCCCTGGGCGCCCCCCAGAAACCGCTTTTCTTCGAAATCCGATAGCCATTCAAGTTCTTTAAGTCACGGAGGCGGCAAGCATGAGTAAATTTAAAAAGACTGGAAAGTCCATGGACTCAAAAAGTGACGGCGTCCTACTCCAGGATGCTCCAGGAATGACGCGCAGAGACTTCCTTCGCGGTGTCAGTGGAGCACTGGCCACCACAGCAGCTCTAGGGGCAGCCATCAGCCCTGCCGCAAGCTTTATTCAAGAATTGAGCTGGGAGGAGTTTTTTCAAAAACACTACAAGGAACTGGGGCCAGAAGAGAAAAAGAAGGTTTTTGCAAGAATCAAAAAGGAGATCGAAAAAAAACATGGAGTTAGTGATGTCCAGTTAACCGATCCGTTGCCCATGCCTGGAGTCGAATTCGCCTATGCTCTAAATCTTTCCAAATGCATCGGATGCCGGGGTTGTGTTAAGGCCTGTGTCAAGGAGAATAATCAGGACCGGGCTTCAGGTATGGAATACATCCGCGTACTCGCCCTGAAAAAAGGCAGTATGAATCTTGAGGAAGCAGAGCATGATTATGATCCCGCAGAAGTTCCCGAAGAGGGTAAATATTATATGCCGGTTCAGTGTCACCAGTGTAAAAACGCCCCCTGTGTCAAGGTCTGCCCCGTAGAGGCCACCTGGCAGGAATCCGACGGAGTTGTTGTTGTCGATCACAACTGGTGTATTGGCTGCCGCTACTGCGAAGCTGCCTGTCCTTATTGGGCCAGACGCTTTAATTTCTCAGAGCCCGTAATTCCCAAGGAAGAAGTCAACAGGAATATGGGTTATCTCTCCAATCGACCACGACCCAAAGGTGTGGTTGAAAAATGCACTTTCTGCCTGCACAGAACACGAAATGGACAATATCCAGCTTGCCTGGAGGCCTGTCCAACGGGATCCAGAAAATTTGGAAACATCCTGGACCCTGATTCAGAAATCAATTACATCATCAAGAATAAGCGGGTCTTTGTCCTCAAGGAAGAACTGAATACCCAACCGAGATTCTATTACTATTTTGATTAAGCCATCTCATCAGGAGCGGTTATGAAAAATTATTTTGTTTTTTGTTCCAGGGCCATGGCCCAAGTTTTCCGGGGAAGTGATGCCTATTTCGCATGGTTGGTTCTCCTCACCATATTTCTGGTCATGGGGGTCTATGCCTATGCCCAGCAGTTAGCGGACGGACTTCAAGTCACAGGTATGAGCGACCAGGTCTCGTGGGGAGTCTATATCGCCAATTTCACCTTTTTAGTAGGAATGGCCGCGGCTGCCGTAATGATGGTGATTCCAGCCTATATATATGACAGTAAACCCCTCAAGGAAGTCGTACTTTTGGGAGAACTCCTCTCCATCGCCTGCATCATTATGTGCATTTCCTTTGTTACCGTGGATCTGGGACGACCCGATCGAATCTGGCATATGATCCCAGGTATTGGAAAATTCCATTTTCCGGCATCTATGCTGGCCTGGGACGTTGTGGCACTCACCGGTTATCTTCTGCTCAATGCTCATATTTGCGGCTA
>CAZRLV010000424.1:0-3194 GCA_964600955.1 uncultured bacterium | reverse complement strand
TTACCCCAACCCGGCCAGAGACTACGTAGTGATCCGCTACAATCTGAGCCGAGGAGCTAAACGGGTGCACCTACGTATCTACGATGCCTCAGACTCCCTGGTTTTCTCTTCCTCCTCTGAAAACGACCTGGACTTGACCCTCAATCGCAACACCAATGCCTTTGAATGGGACCTGGCCTCCGCAGACGGCCAAAGAGTCGCCAACGGAGTCTATATCTGCCAGGTCCAAGCCTGGGACCACCAGGGCCACTGGGATCGAGCCCGCATCAAAATCGCCGTGTTGAAGTAATTTAAGAAGAGGGAAGCAGAGGAATCCGAGGAATCATAGGAAGTTGGAGCGAATGTGAAGATGAATTCCCCGGTCAAGCCGTAGGATGCCGGGATCTTGTGGTGGCTTGATGCGCCGGTAGTTTTAATCTACTAGTCTTTTTCTTCATTCTTGAATTCTTGACTCCCTGAGTCCTGGAATTCTTGATTTCCGTCATCCTCCGACTTGATCGGGGGATCCACTCAAAAGGTCGAAAAACTTGGTCAAATACGGGGATGAGGATGTGGCTCCGTGGTATCGGGTCCTGTCACCGGCAACCACCCCGTGTCCTTCTGCACGCTGCGGGGTTGAAGGCCTGTGGCTTTTTCTGGGGGGTTACATTTGCGAGGTTCTTGCTGTTGTGATCTGCCGTGACCCTACGTCGTGCAAAATGCCTCGGGGGCCCGTTTGACCGGCGCCACCCGCTGGTAGTGGCTTTGGGGGAGTAGCCTGTGTGCTTTGAGGTAGGGGAGGAAAGAGGCTGTGAGGCTGAACGGAGTTCGGCTTTTAGGTCAGAAGGGAAGAACTCCCCCCTCCCATCTTCGACTCTTCTCTTGTCTTCAACTACCTATGCTTCCTCGGATTCCTTTGCTTCCTATGATTCTTGACTCTCGTCATCCTCCGGCTTGACCGGGGGATTCACTCAAAAGGTCGTAAAAGTCTTTATCTTTATTCCTCTGCTTCTTGTCATTCCAGACCCCGATTTGGAATACATCCTACTTTTTTCCCTTTCCCTCGAATTCCTTGAACACTTGATTTATTTATTCCATTGATCCCACCTCTGACACTTACCATGAATATCCATCACCCCATGACGGATATTCATGGTAAATCTGGGGAATGAGCCCCTAGAACAATACAAAAAGCCTTCAATTTGGGGGGTTTTTGGTATATAGTCCCCTTGGTGGTTTCTGTAAAAAAACATCTTTGGGTCTGCCTTGGGCTGGTTTTTCTTTGCTCTCGCTTTGAGGCCGTTTGCACGGGCAACAGCCTGGGGCAATGTACCGACGAAAATCCGAAAAACTGTGTGATTACACGCGCGGCTGTGGGTTCCAATCTTGATGCCGGACCCAGTGATGATTTGGACCGGGGGCGCACTTCTTTCAAGCGTTTTCCTGTTGAGTTTACCCATGATGGGGCGACATCGAGTTTTACGGTATCCATTATTGCCCCTTCTCCCACGGACTCCGGGTCTTCAGTTAACGAGTCTTCCTGTGAGGGACAGTTGACGGTTTTTTTCACCAACCCTGAAGAAAAGGTGGTTCGTGTTCGTGTGGTTCAGGTTAATCTCGGCGGCAGAATCGCTACGAGTCAAAATGCTCTGAGAGTGGTTTATGACAATGTCCCGCCCCTTATTACTCCCTTGCAGGTTTTTCAGGGTACG
This sequence comes from uncultured bacterium, assembly GCA_964600955.1. GTDB lineage: Bacteria > Muiribacteriota > UBA6191 > UBA6191 > UBA6191 > CAZRLV01. The sequence continues at coordinate 1,503 of CAZRLV010000424.1, read as the reverse complement.
ACCAGTGATGGGGAAGCAGAGACCTATTCGGCAGGAACCACTTATTTCACTTCCGATGATTTGGTGATTACGGCGCGTGTGACGGACCCCAGTCCTTCGGTAGAACCTGAAAACTTGGGCCTTCAGGTGGCAGACGGGCTGTCTCAGGTAGGTGCTGTTACTCCTTCCAATAATCCGGGTAGCGGCTTGTTCGAGATGCCCCTGGGTCTGGTGAATGAGGTTAAAGATGATGAATTTGAGGTCCAGATCGTAGCTCTTGACAGTACAAGCCTGACCTTTCCTGACGGCTCACCTGCAAATCGCTCTGAGCCGGTTCGCTACCGTGTGGTTTTGGATCGAGAGGCTCCGGTTTTGACTCGTCTTGAGGCTATAAAAAACTCAAATACTCAAGACCAGACCATCGAAGAGATCCCCGGGGCCTTTATCAAAGCCGGGACGATCAGGATTCGTGCCAGCTTTAGCGAAAAGCTCAAACAGCCCCCATCCCTGACTGTAACTCAGGTGGGTTCCGGGGCAGGCGAGCCTCCTCCTCCCTATAAGATATTTTTTGACTCCGTTCTCTTTCAGGCGGCGCCAGATACCGTGGAATATATCCTCACCCCCCAGGCTTCGGTTTCAGACTTTGGACCGATTTCCCTTGGTTTTGGCGAAGATGGGCGTGATTTTGCCGGAAACCCACTGGCACTGGACGCAGGTGTGCTGAGCCGGGGTGAGACCGTGGACAGGGCTTTGATTTTAGATGGTGTCGCTCCCGATCTCAGTCGCGTGGACCCTGCAGTTCCAGGGCAGATTCAAAGTGATCCACAAAATGGTGAGAAACTACCACAGGGGGCTTTTCCCGAGCAGATCCTTGCTATCGTCAAAGACTATAATCTTCCCGATTCTCTCGGAGATGGTCTGGGAGCAGATTTATCGGCCAGAGACAATGCCTCTGGCGTTGATTTTTCCAAGGTCCTGGGTTCCGGTTCCGGCGAAGAGGCCGGGATTCGAGTGGAGTTTTCCGCCCCGGATGGTACGGCCCTTCTAGGGACATTGGCCACCAAGCCCCCCAACGGTCTGGTCTATATTCTGCCGCGTGAAGATCAATTGTTTCAGGCGTCGGGTGGAACGGCCCCTGAAGGTGTCTACGCGGTAAAAGTCAGTCTTGTGGATCACGTGGGTAATGCTGGCACGGAGACTTTCTTTTTTGAGATGGATAATACTGACATCAGTGCGGACCGTATTCAGGTTTCCGTTCTTCCGCAACCAGCCCCCGGTCAGGATTTTACTCCAGATAGCGGAAACCCCCTTTTGAAAAACCCGGTTTCAGGCAAGCGCATCCCGGATAACCCTGGTTTTGTAGACCTCTCCACAGTGGATGCGGTACGAGATCTTCAAAGCGTCAAAATTTGTTCTACAGACCCAAGCTTTGACCTGACCCGCTCGCCTATTAGTGTTAATGCCAGATTAAGCGGCCCGGATACCATTCCCCGCCCCCTCCTGGCCTCAGGGACTCCCAATGCC
>CAZRLV010000423.1:0-3196 GCA_964600955.1 uncultured bacterium | reverse complement strand
TTGTAGACGGTATTCGGACTCCATTTTGTAAGGCGAACGGGGTTCTAAAAGGACTTCAAGCAGATGATTTGGGGGCTTTCGCGGTAAAAGAGTTGATTTTGAGAGTGGGAATTTCTCCCATGGAAGTGGATGAATTAATTTTTGGAAACGTAATTCAACCGCCCCAGTCCACCAATCTCTCCAGAATTTTGGCGGTAAAAGCGGGTTTACCCATTCCGGTTCCGGCTTATACGGTAAATCGCAACTGTGCCTCGGGCATGGAGGCCATTACCACGGCAGCCAATAAGATCCTCTCCGATGAAGCAGATGTGATCGTGGCCGGAGGAACCGAGTCCATGAGTAATGTTCCCATTCTTTTCGGACCCAAAATGGTCGCATTTTTTATGCGCCTCAATAAGGCCAAAACCATGGGGGCCCGCCTGAGCGCAATCTCTGGTTTTCGTCCTTCTTATCTGGCCCCGGTTATTCCGGGGCTGGTCGACCCTCTCTGTGGGCTTTCCATGGGTAAGACCGCCGAACTCCTGGCCCGTGATTTTCAAATCTCCAGGGCCGAGCAAGATGAATTTTCCAAAATGAGTCATAACCGTGCTGAAGCAGCTTTGACCTCCGGTCGTTTGGCGCAAGAGATTGTTCCGATTCCAGTTCCACCCAAATACCGCATGATTCAAGCCGAGGACGATGGAATTCGCCTGGGGCAAACACTAGAAGCTCAGACCAAGCTTCGGCCAATTTTTGAGAGGGTCACAGGAACCGTAACAGCCGGCAACTCGAGTCAGCTCACCGATGGCGCAGCATCAATTCTCCTCATGCGAGAGAAGAAAGCTAAAAAGCTAGGTCTTAAGCCATTGGGGTATTTGCGAGACTATGCCTACGCTGCTCTGGCACCCAACCGTATGGGCATGGGCCCGGTTTATGCTACATCCAAGTTGTTGCAAAAAACTGGAATGAAGCTTGGTGATTTTGATCTTATCGAAATGAACGAAGCTTTCGCGGCCCAAGTTATTGCTAACGAACGGGCTTTTGCCAGTGACGAGTATGCCAAAAGAAATCTCGATAGGGCCAAAGCGTTAGGCGAGATTGATCGTGAGATTCTCAATGTGAATGGTGGAGGCGTAGCGCTGGGACATCCAGTGGGTGCTACAGGAACCCGACTTGTTTTGACCATCCTGAGAGAACTGAAGGAACGCAAGAAAAAACGTGGGTTAACGACCCTTTGTGTAGGCGGCGGTCAAGGGGCTGCTCTGGCCGTGGAGGTTGAATAATGGAAAAGGCTTTTCATCTGAAACTGGACGATCAGGGAGTTGGCTGGCTTAGTTTTGACTATCCGGGAGAACGAGTTAATAAATTCTCAACCGCTGTGATGCGCGAGCTTGATGAGGTCTTGGATGAGGTCAATGCCGATTCCCGCGTCCGGCTACTGGTCATTCAAAGTAAGAAACCAGGGATCTTCGTTGCCGGCGCTGACGTCAAAGAGATTATGGACATCATTGAGAGCGGATCTGATGTCGCCACGCAAGTCAAGAACATGGTTACCAGCGGTGTTCAGACTTTTAACAAGCTCGATGCATTGCGCTGCCCATCCGTGGCAGTAATCGACGGAGCCTGTATGGGGGGTGGGCTGGAAATGGCACTCGCCTGTACCTATCGTGTGGTTACTGATCATGAAAAAACATCCCTGGCCTTGCCTGAAGTCAATCTGGGAATTATCCCAGGCTGGGGTGGAACCCAAAGACTTCCTCGCTTAGTGGGTTTGGCACAAGCCCTGCCCATGATTTTGGCGGGTAAAAAGGTAGACGGCCGCAAGGCGCACAAGCTTAAGATTGCCGACACCTTAATTCCCAAGGAGTTTCTTGAAGAACGTCTTGGGGGCTTCATCAACGAATGCCTGGATGCATCGGCTTCGCGTAAAATTCTGGCCAAACGTCAGCCACGTGGAAGTGCTCAGAAGCTGCAGCGGTTTCTTTTGGAAGGCAACCCCCTGGGAAGGTCGCTGGTTTTCTCGCAAGCCAAAAAGGGCGTTGTGAAGAAAACTCAGGGCCATTACCCAGCACCCCTTGCCGCGCTTGAGGTTTTAGAGTCCACCTTTGGCTGGGACATGAAGGCAGGTCTTCAAAAAGAAACCGAAACTTTCGTTGATTTAACCACCAAGCATACGGAAGTTTGCAAGAGTCTGGTTCATCTCTTTTTTACTTCTGAAGAGTTGAAAAAAGACCCCCAGGTTTTTGTGGATACAAAACCCAAATCCGTAGAAGTAGCCGGTGTATTAGGAGCCGGAATCATGGGCGGTGGAATTGCCTGGCTGTTTAGTTATCGGGATATGGCCGTGCGACTCAAGGACATTGCCTGGGACGCCGTAAGCAAAGGCTTTGAATCCGCCAATGACATCTATGGGCAATTGATCAAGATTCGCAAGCTAAAGAAAGATCAGGTAAATCTTAAGATGCATAAAATCAGTGGGACCACGGACTACACCGGTTTTCAAAACTCGGACATCGTGGTTGAAGCTGTTGTTGAGAATATGGACATCAAGAAGAAAGTATTTCAGGAATTGGAAGGCCAGGTTCGCGATGACACGATCATTTGCTCGAATACTTCAGCGCTCTCCATCACCGAAATGCAGGGAGTTATGAAACATCCCGAGCGTTTTATTGGAATGCATTTTTTCAATCCGGTCAATCGCATGCCCTTAGTTGAGATTATTCCAGGCAAGAAAACCAATAAGGAAACCATTGCGGCTCTGGTGGCCCTGGTTAAAAAACTAGGTAAAACACCGGTTGTGGTTGGAGACTGTCCAGGGTTTCTGGTCAATCGAATCTTGATTCCAGCTATGAATGAAGGGATTCATATGTTGGCAGAAGGCGGAGAAATCGAAAAAATCGATGCCGCGATTACGGATTTTGGAATGCCTATGGGACCCTTCACCCTGGCGGATGAAGTGGGCAATGATGTGGCTTACAAGGTTGCCAAAATTCTAGAAGAAGGCTATGGAGATCGTATGGCGATTCCAGGCTGCTTTCGCACCATCGTGGACAATGGCCTCCTGGGAAGAAAGTCCGGACGGGGTTTTTATGTTCACGAAGGCAAAAAGCGAACCCTCAACGAAGAGATTCAATCTCTGATTCCAAGTACAGGTAAGTCCTGTCTGGCCAAGCGCGACGTAGTGGATCGCTTTGTTTTGATTATGTTGAATGAGGCA
>CAZRLV010000422.1:0-3199 GCA_964600955.1 uncultured bacterium | reverse complement strand
AAACAATACCCCCCGGATCTAATTGAAACCTTTGCCGAGCCTTTTGAAAAAGGCTACGGAAACAAATTCGATACTCTGGTGAAATTGTTCTCCCATTTCCCTAAAAATCGAATCATACTAAAAGCACTCTACCAGGGGTTAATCCATAGAAACGAGGGGCATTTTCAGATGATTGAGGGGCAACTCATAAAAACCTGGGCCAAAATCACAAAGATCCCCTGGTCTGGCTCAGACCAACCCTATAAAGATTGGTATGCGTCTCAATTCAATCGTCGTTAAATCGTGGTTCTGGGGGATCACCTAAGAGTTTAAAGCATGATTTCCAGACTCAAGGTTGTCCCATTTCTCCTTACCCTTCTCGCCTATAGTTTCTTTATCGCGATCTGGGTTTACTATGTGGGACCTTTCCCAGACCGCGACGCATTAGCACAGTTTTATGCTCCGTTTCTAGATTATTTGCTGGCATCCAAAGAGATTGGTAACTCCTTCTGGTTTCTCAGTCAAGAGATGAATCCGAAGTATCCTGGTTCAATGTTCATTCCTGCTCTGATCTCGTTTTTAGATGCGCAGGATCTGTTTTTGTCTACTCCTTGGCTGATCGATATCTTTTTGCTGATTCCATTAAGCATTATTGCCTGGTTTTCCCCCATTTCTTGTGACCGTCGAGGACTCTATGCTCTAGCACTATTTTTTATCCCCATAACTCAAATTTCCTTGAAAAATTTCAGTTTACATTCCTTTAATGTTTTCTATTTTCTCACGGGGCTAGTCCTATTTTTCGTCTACCGCCAAAGCCGGGGGGGGGGGTAGTTATAGGAGATTGGTTTTGTTTTTGGTTTGCCTGCGTGACCAAACACCTGGGGCTTATCTTATTTTTAAATGGCTGGCTAGCTCTTCTTTTGTGGCTAACCCTACGTGGGGAACCACTCAAAAAATACGTTATTGGAGGTCTTGGGATACTGTTGGCATCACTGCCTTTCTATCTCTTAGCGGAAACAGTGGCCTATGTTGACAGCCTATTTTGGCATAATCCTTTTCTGGATACATTTTTTACTATTGCCCTGGTAATTATCAGCTTGGTTTTCGCACTTTTGCGATGGTTTGGGATAGCCCAACTTCAACCTGAAAGACAAGCTCTACAAAAGCATTTTGAGACCGGTAAATTTTTTCTAGTTTTGGGATTGGGGGCTACCTGGGTCATTAGCATGGATACTTTTTTTCATCCACTGCTTTGGCTCGTATTCTTACCCGCAGGAGTAGTGCTGGTGGAATTTTCCTTGAAACACATCAACCTGACATCCGAGCGCGGTTATTTTTACCTCTTACTATTACAGTCTTCTCTCGTTGGATTGATATTTTATTTCTCTAAACTTGGGCAGACAGCGGCATTTTGCTTTCTCCCCCTGTATCTGGCGTTAATACTGTTTTTTCAAGAGGCTGAAACAAAGAAAATACTAGTTCAAGTCTCTGTTAGCTTTATTCTCATCTCTAATTTCTTTCCAAACCTCGAACCCCTGGAACGATGGTTTGGGGGGCTTGGATTTCATATTTACTCCAGAGGGTTCAATGCTCTGCATCAAAATCTTCTGGGCTGGGATAAAACCTTAATTCTAGATAAGCGCAGGGTCCTCAAAAAAATCCTCGTGAATTCTTCTTTCACAGAGCAAGACGACCTATTTAGTTTTCACCCAGGTCTGCATGGTCATCAAGCAAATATTTACCAATTCCCCACACGATTTCTTAGGACTTTTCCAGCGCAGACTTTTCCAGCGCAGAGTTTTCATATTTGGTTTGAAATGTTTCAGAAACATAATAAAAATACATTTGAAGTTATTCTCAAAGAGCGAAAAGTGCCTTTGCTCCTAGTGGGAGATTGGCGCTGGTCGAGATATTTCGGAATTGAAGACAAAAGGCTAATGGAAGGGTATTGGGACTACCTCAACAAAAACAAACTTCTGGACCAGTTTTATGACTTTTTTCCTGTTGACTCATCCAATCCAGCCTCTCTGGGGATCTATGTTCTAAAGGGAATCCCAAAACGCAGTACGGATTTGCCTTCAATGAACCAGAATTTAAGCGAGTTCAAGAGAGAGTTTCTTCAACGCAACAGCCCTGATAATAAGATGCTCAAATCTTCGCAAATATAAAGTCTAACTTTATAATATGTAAAGGCTAGATTTCTCCACCCTTACCCATGGAGTCTCTTAGGTAGATTTTTTTGGCAATCTTGGCCTGGATGGGGTGACCTTCGTAAATATCGGGATAGGCGAGAATAATGTCTTCATTATCAATAAAGGATGGATGATCTGTAAAATCATACCAACTGCGATATTTCTCGCTGAACGCTATCTGACGTGTTTCTGGGAAATAGAGCAGATAGGTCGGATAGATTGCTCTCCAAGAACTCCTCTCAGATTTGCCGCTTTGTTTTTTGAAATCACCAAAGAGAAATCTGCAAGTTCTCTTAGAGGTTTCCATACTAAAGAAATTAAAGAAGAATTTGCACTCACCATCAGCATCATCTGAACTCTGATAATAGGAATGATGATAGGTCATATTGGGGTCCATGAAGGAAATCTTCCAGGCCGGGTAGATCTTGCCATTGGAAGCTTCAGCATCCAGAAGCTGAATATCATAGGCTAAGACAGCATGACCTCGTAGATATTTCTTCCAAAAAAGGAATTTTTGCGAAGGGTCCAATTCATACCAATAGAGCATCTGGGTATGATTTTTCTCCAAGCGGGCCTTGAGATCTAAAATCTTTTTATGCAGGTCGGAAGGAATCGAGCTGTCAATCCTGATTTCATCCACGATGAACTGATCTTGATGGTGGGCAATGGAAGCCTTCTTGATGACGCTTTCATAGGGGCCTTCGCTAATCTCGTAGAGCCGCTTTTGATTGGGGTTTCCTTTTTTATCTGAAGTTAAATATCCGGGATCACGACGGTGAATCTCTTCAACTGCGTAGGTCACGCCATCACTAGGCCGCTTTCCCAGTCCTTTGGTGTCATTAAAAACGTGGTCCCAAAATCCTAGTTCAGGGGCTTTTTGGCTTAATTGAAGCTCCCCTCCCTCCAGGGTCGGTCGTGTGATGCGTGAGTACCAGATGGAGGTGAAATAGATGATTCCATAACAAGTACCACGATTAATATTACGTCCATCGCTTTGTCCGTTGCGAAATACACTGGAAGAAAAGTTC
>CAZRLV010000421.1:0-3206 GCA_964600955.1 uncultured bacterium | reverse complement strand
AAAACAACAGCTTTGATTCGCTTACAGGGGATACACCACTTCGCACTGAAATATAAAAAAGCTGGTTTACCCGTCTCACGCGCACTCTTCAATCCCTCACCATGAGACCTGTAAATTGTTTTCTTGGGGGCTACCTGAGAAACAGCCTGATGAGACTTTGAGTTGAGTAGGCCTTGTGCCTCGAAAATAAAACTGACCCCAAGAATAAAAACAAGAACGCCGAGACTTTTTGAGACCTTCTTCCACCAGGCATCTTCCCAATTCAAGACAGTAAACCCACCAAGCAGACCTCCTCCAATCACCAGGTAGACCCCCCAGCCCAATTTTGAAACGGAATCACTAAGAAGAATCTCAAGAAAATAGAAGGCCATGCCCAAAACCAGGTATCCCATTATTTTTTTGACACGCTCCATCCAGGCACCGGATTTTGGCAGGGTAGACTGCGAGAACAGAGCAATCACTAGAAACAAGACCCCAAGTCCAAGACCAAAGGATGCCATAAGCAAAAAACCAAAGACGGGGCTCCCCGGATTTTTTACGAGCCAGAGAATGATCGCCCCGGCAAAAGGCCCCACACAGGGAGCCGCTACAAATCCCATGGCCCCACCCATGAGAAAAAGCCCGAGAGCATTATTATCCTCGACCTGGTTTAGCTTCTCCTTCAAGGCATAGGGAAGGTCTAATTCAAAAAGTCCGAAAAGACTCAGGGCCAAAGCAGTCATGATCAAGACAAGCGGAATGACGACCAGGGGTTCTGCCAGCCAGGAGCCAAGATCTCTCCCCGTATAGGAAGTGAGCGTTCCTAAAACAGCATAAACAAGAGCGATTCCAAGTACATAAATCAGTGCATTGAAAAAGCGGGTTGAGAACCCTTTTGCTTGATCTTGAGAAAATAAAGATACGGTAATCGGGATCATCGGATAAACACAGGGGGTGAGTGAGGCTGCGATTCCCCAGAAAAAAGCAACTAATAACGCCAGCAACGACCCCTGAGTGAGCAAGTTTTCAACACTCTCCACTTGATCGTCAGCCACAGGTTTTTTCTCCGGACGGCTGAATTTCGCTAGAAGCTTGGCCTGCGAGGGATTGGGCTTGCCATGGCGGGTGATTCCGATTTTAATAGGAATGGAGAATTTTCGAGTTTTCTTCATCAAGCAGATCGAGCGTGTACAAGGTTGAAAAATAACCTCAAAATCCAGGTTTAAATTGGGACCTGTCACCAGGGAATCACGCAATCGCAATCGAGCCATCACATAGCTGGAGTCAGAGAGAAAATAGGACTGAATTTTTTTATCCCCAATTTGAATTTCTTGCGGCGTTGAGGCTGAGAGTTTTTGCTCCAAGACCTCAAACTCATCCGACAAAATTCGAAGTCTTGTAGGGCTTCCGATACTCTCTTCTTTTCCGTAGATATGCCATTCCGACCCCATTGAAAACTGGCAAAAAACCAAAAACTCCTCACCAGGACGAATGGAGCTATGTGAAACGAATGGGGTTAGGGTCACCGGATCTTTTTCTGCGCCAAAAGTGCTTACTCCAAGTGAAAAGTTGGATGCATCGGGCAACGTAATCCCTTTCAAGCCCGCCTGCACGGGTGACAGGAAAAAACAAAAAATCAGAAAGCAAAAACTAAACAAAACTCGCATATTCGGCCAGTATAACTCACGCATTAAAATCATGTGGTTCAGTCTGCAACTTGTCCCCTTCCTTACAACTTGCAGGACTTCAGACTGATACTCTAAAGCAAGTGCTTCAGAATAGCATGCTCTTGATCTTTGTAAGGTATAGCGGCATACTACCCGGCTTCAAAAATAGAAGCCAAGACTTGAGGAAGAAAAATGAACCGACTCACATCAGAAGATTTTTGCCAGCATCTCAAGGAATTTCCGGAGACCTTTGTCCTAACCTCACATAAGAATCCTGACGGAGATGGACTGGGTGCCATGTTTGCCATGGGTGAAGGACTAAAGGCCTTTGGAAAAACGGTGCATTATGTGCTGGATGCCCCTGTTATTGATTACTATCGATTTATGTCCGAGCATCAATATCTGTGCTATGAAGCTCCCTGCATTTCCGGGAAGGCTGTCTTGATGAGCTTTGATTGTGGTTCCAAAGAAAGAATAGGATTGCCGCCTGGAATTTCAATTGATGACTATCTCTACATCAACCTCGATCATCATCTTTCTAACTCAGGCTTTGGGGATCTCAACCTGATTTTTGTGGACGCCCTTTCTAGTTGCGAGATTGTCTATGATTTGCTCATCAAACTAGAAATTCCCATCAGTCCTGAAATGGCAACTTATCTCTACCTGGGTACGGTTTATGATACAGGCCGCTTCGCGTACTGCCATTCCCCACGGGCCTTTGAGGTCGCCGGTGAACTGATCAAGCTGGGGGCCGACCACTGGGCTGTTTTTAATGCTCTTTTCAGACATAATGATTTTGAGGAGTTTCGCTCTATGGGCAAGTTCTGTGCTAGCCTGGAGCAAAACTATGACGGTCAACTTGTGACTCTGGATGTCCCCAAAGAGGAAACTGAAAAACTAAGCTTGGAAGAAACAGAAAATCTGATCAACGAGTTTTCTAATATCAAAGGTCTGGAGATCGCCATCATCTTTAAATACATTGCTGAAAATTCGACAAAAATCAGCTTTCGATCACGAGGTAAATACTCGGTCTGTGACATCGCCCTTGCCGTTGGAGGCGGGGGGCACCGCAACGCCTCAGGAGCCGTCATGGCCTATGATTTCGATACCTCCAAGCAAATGGTACTGGACAAGGTCAAGGAAGTCTTAGACGAAGCCGCTCAATAAACCATGGATAAGTGGGCGGGTCCTGAAAACCTGCCATCCCTTTCCTTGAGAACCTTCTCAACGGTTTTGCCAATCAGTGACGGATTTTCGGCCACACTGAGTCCGCAATCCCGCATAATCTGAGTTTTGGCCTGTGCCGTTTCATCCCCACCGGAAACGATGGCACCCGCATGACCCATACGCCGACCTGGAGGTGCTGTACTTCCCGCGACAAATCCTACTACCGGTTTGGTCATATTTTTCTGAATCCATCGGGCAGCATCCACTTCCATGGATCCACCAATCTCTCCAATCATGACAACGGCTTCGGTGTTGCGATCCTCTTCAAACAACTGTAGGAGGTCAATGAAGCTTGAACCAATAATAGGATCTCCCCCAATGCCAATACAGGTA